>NZ_JBQTHF010000086.1:0-3215 GCF_052390155.1 Actinokineospora sp.
GTCCGGGGCGGGGGGGCGTCGGGTGGCGTTGGTGTGCGTCGTCCGTCTGGTGGCTCCCCCGGCGTTTCTCTCCCGGGGTGGGTGGGGGTGGTCCGACTTCCCAGCTTCCCCCCCCCCCCCCCCCCCGCCGCCGTCTGCCTAGATCACTTGTAGACGCCCACGAACAGCCCGCGGCCCGCCGGACCGCCCTCGACGTACTCCACCGTGCAGCCCGCGCGGAGGAACGCCGCCTCGTACTGCTCGCGGGCGAACAGCGAGACGAGGAAGTCCTCGGTGAAGTGCCGCAGGCCGGCCTCGGCGTCGGCGACGACGAAGTGCGCCCGCATCCGGGTCGCGTCGCCCTCGCGGGAGGAGTGCGAGACGCGCGCGATCGTGCGGCCCTCGAAGGGAACCACGTCGCCGGTCACGTAACCGTCCACAAAGGTCTCGGGGAACCACCACGGTTCGACCACCACGACCCCGCCGGGGTTGAGGTGCGCGACGAAGCGAACCAGCGTCGCGTCGACCTCCCCGATCGTGCGCAGGTGCCCGATCGAGCTGAACATGCAGGTGATCGCGTCGAAGCGGCGGCCGAGGTCGAAGGTGCGCATGTCGCCCTGGTGCAGCGCCAACTCCGGGGTCCTGGCCCGGCCGACCGCGAGCATGCCCTCGGACAGCTCGACGCCCTCGACGTGCGCGAAGAGGTCGCCGAAGCTGCGCAGGTGCTCGCCGGTGCCGCAGGCGACGTCGAGCAGCGACGCCGCGTCCGGGCACCGCTGCCGGATCAACTGTTCCACGTCTTGGGCCTCGACCGCGTAGTCCCTGCCGCGGCCCCGGTAGACGGGGTCCCAGATCTCGGCAACTTCGTTGTCGTACATGTAGTCACTCCCGCTGTCGCCACGGTTTGGGTGCAAACGCCGCACCCGCCAAGCGTACCGACTGCGAAACCCCCGAAATTCGTATTCCACGACAATTCACCCGGCTTTGCGCATGTTCGAAGAAGAAGGCACACAAAGGCGCTGGAATCAGCAACCCGGAAGACGAAAGGACCGTTTCCAGTGGATACCGTTGACCCGATACGGGATGCGCCGACCGCGCTCGCACCGCCGGGCGGACAGGTCCGCGCCCCGGCGGAAAAGGCCGCACTCGCCTAGAGGTTCGAGCCGCTCGCGAAGAGGAAGGCAACTGCCCATGTTGCAAATCCGCCTGGTACAGCAGGGCGCCTGGGACATGCCGGTCGACTCCATGCCACTCGCGGTCGGCTATCTCAAGGCGGTGATCGACGCGGACCGCGATCTCGACACCGAGGTCGCCGCGGAGATCTGCAACTTCCGCGGCGGCCAGCAGCTCCAGGAGATGGCCAGGGCGCTGTTCACCGGGGATATCCCCGACGTGCTCGCGTTCTCGGTGCTCGGCTGGAATTACCGCAGTTTCGGCGTGCTGGCGGAGACCTTCAAGCAGATCAACCCGCGCGGCCTGGTGGTGTTCGGCGGAAACCACGTCGCCTACCAGTCCGAGCGCGTGTTCCGCGAATACCCGTGGGTCGACGTGGTGGTCAACGGCGAGGGCGAGCACACCTTCCACGAGCTGGTGACCTACCTCCTCGCCCACCGCGGCGAGGACTTCGACCCGGCCGACGTGGCCGGACTGTCCTATCGGCGCGCCGACGGCGAGTCACACTCCACACCGGACCGCGACCGCATCGCGGACCTGGACGTGGTGCCCTCGCCGTTCCTCACCGGGGCCATCCCGATGTCCGACGCGGCGGGCAACTTCCGCTACGACGTGGCGCTGATGGAGACCAACCGCGGCTGCCCGTACAAGTGCTCGTTCTGCTACTGGGGCGGCGCGGTCGGGCAGAAGATGCGCTCGTTCTCCACCGGGCGGCTGGCGGCCGAGCTCGACCTGTTCGGCTTCCACAAGGCGCCCTCGATCGTGCTCTGCGACTCCAATTTCGGGCTGCTGGAGGCCGACGAGGAGTTCGTCGAGCTGCTCACCAAGACCCGCGAGCGGTACGGGTACCCGCAGGCGCTGATCACGAGCTGGGCCAAGAACAAGTCGCAGCGGTTCTACAACATCGTGCGCAAGCTCAAGCAGCACGGGTTCCAGAGCCTGTTCACCCTGGCCCTCCAGACCCTCGACGACGCGGCGCTGACCGACATGCTGCGCAAGAACATGAAGGTCAACCAGTGGGAGAGCCTGGTCGAATGGCTCACCGAGGAGGGCCTGGAGTGCTACGGCGAGCTGATCTGGGGCGCGCCGGGTGAGACCCCGGACTCGTTCCTGGAGGGCTACGACCGGCTGGCGAAGAAGGTGTCCCGCATCGCGGTGTACCCGATGTTGTTGCTGCCCAACACGTCCTATGTGGAGAACCGCGAGGTGCACGGGTTCGTCACGATCCGCGGCGAGGACGACGACTTCGAGTACGTCTTGGCGAACCGGACGTCCACGCTGGCCGAGAACCTGGAGATGCAGCGGTTCGTGTTCTGGGCCAGGGTGCTCGGCGAGCAGCAGTACCTGCGGCACGTCTGGCAGCCGCTGCACGACCTCGCCGGTTTCACGCAGTCCCAGGCCATCCGCAGCCTCAAGGAGTACTTCGAGCGGTCCAAGGACCCGGCGGCCGTCGCGTTCCTGAGCAAGATCCCGGTGCTCGCCGAGTCGCCCGCGATCGCCGAGGCGCTGCGGTCCCTGCACAGCCAGGCGGACCTGCAGGCACTGGTGCGGCAGTGGTGGCAGGAGGTGGCGGTGCCCACCTTCCCGGCGAAGTGGCAGACCTTCGCCGAAGCCCTCTACGACTACGAATGCTGGTCGCGTCAGGTGTATGTGGTCCCCGACGGCGCGCTGCCGCCGGGCTGGCACAGCATCGACCAGGACGGCGCCGAGTGGTACGAGAGCGACCTGGTGCTGCTGCCCTACGACCTGCCCACGGCGCTGGAGAACTGGGCGGGCATCCTGGAGTCCGGGCCCAAGGCGGAGCCGACCACGTTCCTGTTCTCCGCCCGCCCCGGCTACTACCACAACCTCGACAACTACGAGATCGCCGCGCAGCACCTCGCCGTGGCCCGCAAGGCGGCCGCGGTGGAACTGCTCAAGCGCGCCGGTTAGCACCCCTGGCACACAAATCGGGGGAGCCCGGCACGGGCTCGCCCGCTTTGTGTTTGGGGTAAAATAAAAATTGCGGGGCACCAGGGGGGTCCCGCCCCGTTTTTTGTGTGACAAGGAAAGCGACGACCGAA
>NZ_JBQTHF010000087.1:0-16442 GCF_052390155.1 Actinokineospora sp.
CGCGGTGGCTCCAACCGCTACGACCGACGCCCCGCGAACACCCCGGCCGTTCAGACCGTCACCTACCGGATCGTCCTGCACCCGCTACAGCCAAAACCAACATGATCTTTTAAGGCAGTGGCATTGCCCCAGACCCCCACGGTGCGTTTTCGTTCCTGAACCAGCTTGGTTTCGGTCTCGGCGCTACGCGCCATCGGTAGGGCACGCCAGAGACATTTCCGTCCTGAAGTCCGCAGGATTGGTCTCGAACTTCGCTGGAATGCGGAATTTCACCTAATTGGGTGAATGAAGACCAAGTCAGGGCAGCGGGAGTGGGAGTGGGCAGAGCAGGTCGGGGGGGTGCCTATTCCGCCCCCTGGACCTCGTACAGGCCATCCCTAACGGTGGGGCGGTGGTGTCAAGGGTCGGCAGAACGCCGATCGCGCAGCGACGGCCGCTTGCGGCCGCCCTTGATACCACCGCCCCAGCGTTAGACCATTGATGGCCGAGGGAGCACCTGTCGCAGCAAGCACCCACGCCGAGGAGCACCCACAGCCGCGAGGGCCCCGCGGGGGGCAGCCCGGCGGAGCGGCGGTCTTAGCAGCGGGCGTGAGATCGTGGACCGATGAGCGGGACGTCGGAGTTGTCCGCCGGGACGATGGATGCGGTGGAGCGGGCGTCGGGGAAGTTGGCGGCCGCGGCGTTGGCGGCGATGGAGGAGCAGTTCGCCTGGTTCGGCCGGATGCCCGCCGACCAGCGGGCCAATGTGCTGCTCGTCGCCCAGCACGGCGTCGCCGGATTCGCGGCGTGGCTGCGCGACCCCCAGGAAGCCCTCCGCATGACCACCGACACCTTCCGCGGCGCACCGCGCGACCTGTCCCGGTGGATCAGCCTGCGGCAGACCGTCGAGATGGTGCGGGTCTCGCTGCAGGTGTTCGAGGACATGGTGCCCGACCTGGCCGCCGACGCGGCCGAGCACGCGGTGCTGTCCGAGGCGGTGCTGCGCTACGGCCGCGAGGTCGCGTTCGCCTCGGCCATGTCCTACGCCTCCGCGGCCGAGGCGCGCGGTGCCTGGGACGCGCGGCTGGAGGCGCTCGTCGTGGACGGGATCGTGCGTGGCGACGCGGAGGAGTCCCTGCTGTCGCGGGCCGCCGCGCTCGGGTGGGATCCGGCGGCCGAGGCGACCGTCCTGGTGGGCAACCCGCCGTCGGACGACCCGCCGACCGTGGTCTACGAGGTGCGCAGCCGGGCCGCGCGGGCAGGGCGGGCAGTGCTGCTGGGCGTGCAGGGCTCGCGCCTGGTGGTGGTCTTCGCGGGCCCGACCGGGGCAGCCGACCACGGGGTCATGAGCCGAATGGCCGAGGCGTTCGGCGCGGGCGCGGTGGTCGCGGGCCCGACGGTCGCCAGCCTCGCCGAAGCGCACCGCAGTTCCGCCGACGCGCTGTCGGGCCTGCGCGCGGTGGTGGCGTGGCCCGACGCGCCGCGGCCGGTGCGGTCGGCCGACCTGCTGCCCGAGCGCGCGCTGGCGGGCGACCCCGAGGCCGAGTGGCAGCTCATCGACCGGGTCGCGCGGCCGCTGGAGGGGGCGGGCGGCGCGCTGCAGGAGACCGTCGAAGCGTACCTGGCCGCGGGCGGCGTGCTGGAGACCTGCGCCAAGCAGCTCTTCGTCCACCCGAACACCGTGCGCTACCGGCTGCGCAAAGCCGCGGAGCTGACCGGACACAGCGCCAGCGACCCGCGGGACGCGCTGGTGCTGCGGGTGGCGCTCGCCGTCGGCCGGTTGTCGCGATCGCGTGGACTCTGGTAACACTGAGCGACATCGGGGTGGCGCACACCACAACGAACAACTAATACTGGTCCGCGTCGGTCATCTGGCGGCAACTTTTGTAGGTTTCCTACAAATCAGCCCGCATGACTTGGTGAGCTTCGGCATGCGTGCGAACGTCCTCGACGGTGTTCCCTAAGGGGGTGATCGCATTGCTCGCCCCCGGACAGGGCTCCCAGTCGCCCGGAATGCTCTCCCCGTGGCTGGATCTGCCGGGCGCCGCCGAGCGGCTGGCCGCCTGGTCGGAGGTCACCGGGCTCGACCTCGTCCGCCTGGGCACCACCGCCGACGCCGACGAAATCAAGGACACCGCGATAACCCAGCCGCTGATCGTCGCGGCGACGCTGCTGGCGTTCGAGGAGCTGAGCGCGCGCGTCGAGATCCCGGCAGACGTGATCGTCGCGGGCCACTCGATCGGCGAGTTCGCCGCCGCGGCCATGGCGGGGGTGCTCACCGCGGCCGACACGCTGGAACTGGCGGCCGTCCGGGGCCGCGAGATGGCCGCCGCGTGCGACCTGGAGCCGTCGGGCATGGCCGCCCTGGTCCGCGGCACCGAGGAAGACCACCTCGCCCGGCTCGCCGAACTCGGCCTCGTCGCGGCCAACCGCAACGGCGCGGGCCAGATCGTCGCCGCCGGGTCCGTCGCCGCGCTGGAGAAGCTGGTCGCCGAGCCGCCCGCGGGCACCAAGGTCATCATGCTCAAGGTCGCGGGCGCCTTCCACACGCACTACATGGCCCCCGCGCAGGACGCGCTGCGCAAGCACGCCGCGGGCTTGGCCGCCCCCGCCGACCCGAGCCGCACCCTGCTGTCCAACCGGGACGGCGCCGTGGTGTCCACCGGCACCGAGGTGCTCGACCGGCTGGTCGACCAGGTCACCAACCCGGTCCGGTGGGACCGCTGCCTGGTCGCCATGGCCGAGCGCGCGGTGTCCGCCGTGGTCGAGTTCCCGCCCGCGGGCGCGCTCGTCGGCCTGGCCAAGCGCGAACTGAAAGGCGTCCCCACGGTGGGCCTGAAGAAGCCCGAGGATCTCGACCGGGTGACCGAGCTGATCGGGAGTACCGAATGACCACACTGCGACTCGCCCAGGGCGCCACAGCAAGCCGGATCCTCGGCATCGGCAGTTTCCAGCCGGAGCGGATCGTCACCAACGACGAGCTGTCGCAGACGATGGACACCACTGACGAGTGGATCCTGGAGCGCGTCGGCATCGCCGAGCGCCGGTTCGCCGCCAAGGACGAGTCGCTGGTCGACATGGCCGTCATCGCGGGCGCGAACGCGGTGGCCGACGCGGGCCTCGCACCGTCCGATGTGGACACCGTGATCCTGGCCAACTGCACCATGCCGACGCCGATCCCCAACGGCGCGGCGCAGGTCGCCGACCGCATCGGGGTGAAGGCAGCTGGCGCGTTCGACCTCAACGCCGCCTGCGCGGGCTTCTGCTACGCGCTCAACCTCGCCTCCGACCTGGTGCGGGCGGGCTCGGCGCGGCGGGTGCTGGTGATCGGCGCGGAGAAGCTCACCGACTGGATCGACCCGGTCGACCGGGCCAACGCGATCATCTTCGCCGACGGCGCGGGCGCCGCGGTGGTCGGACCGGCCGACGAGCCCGGCATCGGCCCGGTGGTCTGGGGCAGCGCGGGCGACGTGGTCGACCTGATCGGCATGCGCGACGGCGTCATCTACCAGGAGGGCCAGTCGGTCTTCCGGTGGGCGACAACGCAGATCGCGCCGATCGCGCTGCGGGCGCTCGCCGTCGCGGGCATCGAACCGTCCGATGTGGACGTGCTGATCCCGCACCAGGCGAACCTGCGGATCGTCGAGTCGATCGCCAAGAAGCTGCGCGCCAAGGGCGCGCGGGAGGACATGGTCGTCGCGGACGACATCGTGTACTCCGGCAACACCTCCTCCGCCTCGATCCCGATGGCGATGGACCACATGCGCGCCGCTGGCCTGGTCAAGCCGGGCGACGTGGCGCTGCTGGTGGGGTTCGGGGCGGGCCTGTCCTACGCGGGACAGGTCGTGATCTGCCCCTGACCTGTCAGGGGAGGCAAGGCACCGGCCGGGTGCGGTACCCGAGCGGATGAACGAACAAGAAAGGACACCTGGCATGTCGGAGAAGCCCAGCGACGCCGAGATCCTCACCGGACTCGCCGAGATCGTCGAAGAGGTCGCGGGCGTCGCCCCCGACGACGTCACCCTGGAGAAGTCCTTCGTCGACGACCTGGACATCGACTCGCTGTCCATGGTCGAGATCGCCGTGCAGGCCGAGGACAAGTTCGGCGTGAAGATCCCGGACGACGAGCTGGCGAACCTCAAGACCGTCGGCGACGCGGTGAGCTACATCTCGAAGAACGTCTGACCGACCCCCCGCTCGACCCCCCGCTGTGAAGGAACCGTCATGAGCAACGTCGAGGTCGTCGTCACCGGGATCGGCGCCACCACGCCGCTCGGTGGCGACGCCAGGTCCACCTGGGAAGGGTTGCTCGCCGGGCACAACGGTATCCGGCGCAACGACAAGGAGTGGGTCGAGCGGTTCGACCTGCCCGCCCGGCTGGCGGCGACGCTGGCGGTCGACCCCGCCGACGTGCTGCCCCGGGTGCAGGCCCGCAGGCTCGACCGGTGCGAGCAGATCGCGCTCATCGCGGCACGGGAAGCGTGGGCCGACGCCGGGTTCGACCTGCCGACCGACGACCACGAGTCGGTGGACCCGGATCGGCTCGGGGTCAGCATCGGCACCGGGATCGGCGGGCCGGTGACCCTGCTCGACCAGGACGACATCCTGGAACAGCACGGGTTGCGCAAGGTCTCGCCGCTGACGGTGCCGATGTTGATGCCCAACGGCCCGGCCGCGCACGTCGGCATCGAACTGCGGGCGCGGGCCGGGGTGCACTCCCCGTGCTCGGCGTGCGCGTCGGGTGCCGAGGGGCTGGCCAACGCCTGGCAGATGATCCAGAACGGCCGCGCGGACGTGATGGTCGCGGGCGGCGCCGAGGCGTGCATCCACCCGATCACGGTGGCCGGGTTCTGCCAGTCGCGGACCCTGAGTACCCGCAACGACGAGCCCGAGCGCGCGTCCCGGCCGTTCGACACCGACCGCGACGGCTTCGTGCTCGGCGAGGGCGCGGGCGTGCTGGTGCTGGAGCGGGCCGACCACGCGGCGGCGCGCGGCGCGCGGGTCTACGGCAGGCTCGCGGGCTACGGCATGACCTCCGACGCCCACCACATCACGGGCAACCACCCCGAGGGCGTCGGCCAGATCAAGGCCATCGAGACCGCGGTACGCACGGCCGGGCTGACCGCCGCGGACATCGGCCACGTCAACGCGCACGCCACGTCCACCGTGGTGGGCGACGTGGGCGAGGCCGCCGCGATCCGCAAGGCGGTCGGCGACCACGTGGTGATCACCGCGCCGAAGGCGTCGCTGGGCCACCTGGTCGGCGGCGCGGGCGCGGTCGAGAGCATCATCACACTGTTGTCGATCTACTACGGCGTCATCCCGGCTACCCGAAACCTGGAGAACGTCGACCCCCGAGTCGGTCTGGACGTGGTCACCGGCCAGCCGCGCAAGATCGAACTCACCGCTGCCGTGAATGACTCGTTCGGCTTCGGCGGCCACAACGTCGCACTGGTCTTCACCGCGGCCTGACCACGAGTCGGACCGCTTGAACGACCGAATCCGTACCCCGAGGAGCACCCGATGACCGCCCTGGCCCCCTATCCGCACGGCGACGGCGCCCGCGCGATCGATCCGCGTGAGCCGGAGGTCCGGCTCGCCCGGCTCCTCGACCCCGGCTCGATGGCGCCGCTGCGGCCCGCGGACTCCAGCGGGGTGTACGCGGTGCGCGGCCGCATCGACGGCGTGAAGGTGGTCGGTTACTGCACCGACGCCACCAAGATGGGCGGCGCGATGGGCGCCGAGGGGTGCAGGCACATCGTGGAGGCGATCGACACCGCGCTGCGCGAGCGCTGCCCGGTGATCGGCATCTGGCACTGCGGCGGCGCGCGGCTGGCCGAGGGCGTCGAGTCGCTCGACGCGGTGGGCAACGTGTTCGCCGCGATCATCCGCGCGTCCGGGCGCGTCCCGCAGCTCTCGGTCGTCGTCGGCCCGGCCGCGGGTGGCGCGGCCTACGGTCCCGCGCTGACCGACATCGTGATCATGTCGCCGGAAGGCCGGGTGTTCGTGACCGGCCCGGACGTGGTGCGCAGCGTCACCGGCGAGCAGATCGACCAGGAGGGCCTGGGCGGCGCGGAGGCGCACGGCAAGCGCTCCGGCGTGGTGCACGTGCTGGCCGACGACGAGACCGACGCCTACACCCGGGCGCGTCGGATCACCAGCCTGTTCGCCAAGCCCGGCCTGTTCGACTTACACGCGGTCCGCGAGGAGCGCGACCTGCGCGCGCTACTGCCCGAGCAGCCCAACCGCGCCTACGACGTCAAGCCGCTGCTGCGCGGCATCCTCGACGCCGACGAGCACGGCGTGGCGCAGTTCGAGGAGTTGCAGGCCCGCTGGGCGCCGAACGTGGTGATCGGCCTGGGCAGGCTCGGCGGCCGCACGGTCGGCGTGATCGCGAACAACCCGCTGCGCAAGGGCGGCTGCCTGGATTCGCTCTCGGCGGAGAAGGCCGCCCGGTTCGTGCGGATGTGCGACAGCTTCGGGGTGCCGCTGCTGGTCGTCGTGGACGTCCCCGGCTATCTGCCCGGCGTCGGGCAGGAGTGGGAGGGCGTGGTGCGCCGCGGCGCGAAGCTGCTGCACGCCTTCGCCGAGGCCGTGGTCCCGCGGGTCACCCTGGTCACCCGCAAGTCCTACGGCGGCGCGTACATCGCGATGAACTCGCGCTCGCTGGGCGCGACCGCGGTGTTCGCCTGGCCGGAGGCGGAGGTCGCCGTGATGGGCGCCAAGGCCGCGGTCGGCATCCTGCACCGCAAGAAGCTCGCCGCCGCGCCCGAGGAGGAGCGCGAGGCGCTGCACGCGCGGCTCACCGCCGAGCACGAGCGGATCGCGGGCGGCGTCGACCGGGCGATGGCCATCGGCGTGGTCGACGAGGTCATCGACCCGCGCGGCACTCGGCAGAAGCTCGCCGAGGCGCTGGCCGCCGCCCCCGCGGGGCGCGGGGCGCACGGCAACATTCCGCTGTAGTCAGCACGCCTCGTGCTGGGGTGAGGCACCGGTGGCGCCCGCGTCGAGTTTCCACACGTCGTCCTCGACGGTCAGCGGGAACACGACGCGCCACCGGATGCACTCGGCAGGCAGCTCCAGCGGCGCGTCGACCACGTCCTGGTTGCTGATGAAGGTCAGCAGCACCCGGGCGCTGGTCGCCGGTCCCGTCTCGATCCGGTACACCACGACGCTGCCGTCCTGGGTCGAGCGGTAGGCCGCCCGCCAGTTCTGCTCCGGCATGTCCTTGATCCGGCCCGCGGTGACCGTGGTCTGCCAGCGGTCGTAGTTCTTGCCGTTGATGGCGTCGAAGTAGGTCTGCAGGAGTTGGCGAACGGTCTCGTAGAGCGGGTGCTGGGTGGCGTCGCGGGTGGCGCGCACGTCGCGGGGGCCGGGCTGGTCGGCGACGGGCAGCGTGCTCTCGCTGGGCAGGATCGCGGGCGGCGCGGCGGCCAGGCCCGCGTCGGCGTAGAACTCGCGGGCGACCAGGCCGCCCGTCGCGGTCACCGCGACCGCGACCAACACCACCGGCAGCAGCCACGGTTGCCGGGTTCCCGCCTCACGCACCCCACCAGGGTGCCACAGCGCTCAGCCCACCCGGTGCAGCCAGGTCACCGGCGCCCCGTCGCCCGCGCGGCGGTAGGGCTCCAGGGCCTCGTCCCAGGACGCGCCGAGCACCTCGTCGACGCCGTAGGCGAAGGACTCGCCCGCGCGTGCGGCGGCCGCGAGGGTGCGGAGCTGGTCCTCGCCGACAACGACATCGCCGTTGGCGCTGGTGCGGCCGTGCCAGAGACCGAGGGTGGGCGCGAAGCAGAAGCGTTCGCCGTCGACGCCGGGGCTGGGCTCCTCGGTGACCTCGAAGCGGGTCATCGGCCAGGCGCGCAGGGCGCCGACGAGCTTGCCGCCGGTGCCCGCGTCGCCCGTCCACGCGCACTCGGCGCGAAGCTGGCCGGGCGCGGCGGGCTGCGCGGTCCAGCGCAACTCGGCGCGGACTCCGAGGGTGCCCGAAATAGCCCACTCGACGTGCGGACAGACCGCAGCCGGCGACGAGTGGACGTACACCACGCCTTGGGTGTTTCCACGGGTGCTCACTGCTGACCTCCGCTGCTCGACGAGGATCGTCTTCCCCTACGTCCGTCGCGATCACCGGATGTCTTGCTCACACGGGCGGATTACCCGTACTCATTGTGCCCTGCCACCGGACACTTTGGCCACACGAACCACGAAAGACCTCGGTGGCCACATCGGGATTACCCGACCGAAATGCGAATGGCCCGCCGTGGGGCGCTCGCTCGGCGCAATTGTCGGATGGACCACACCGATAGCCGTGGGCCGCCCGGTGACAGGCCGGCTCAGCCGCTCGCCGGTGCCCCCGATAACGTGTCGCCCAGGACGCCGTTCGAGATCGAATCGAGATCCGTCGGCCGGGCACGTGGAGGTGGCTGGTGCGGCTGCTGCGGCTGGGGGACAACACCGCCACGGTCGGCACCGACCTGCGTGCCGCGCTCGCCTCGTGGGGCCGCGGCGACGCCATCCGCGGCGGGGTGGCCCTGCTCGGCGTGCAGCCGCCGGACTGCCCGAACCCGGTCGAGGCGATTGTGCTGCTGCCGCGCGGAATTCTGGTGGTGGCCGGGGTCGACCTGCCCGACCCGGCCGTCCGGCTCGACGCGCCGCTGTCCGGGCAGTGGAAGACGGACGGCTGGCCGCTGGTGCGGCCGGATGGCGCGGTGAACCCGGCGGGCGACGCGGTCGCGGCGACGTCCGCGATCACCGCTCGGCTGCAGGCCGAACGGGTGGAGCCGCTGCCGATCGGCACGGTCATCGCGGTCGGGCCGTACGTGTCCCAGGTGTCGCAGCCCACGGCCGACCTGGTGCGCGGCGTGCGCATCCTGCACCCGGAGCCGGGGACGCTGCTGACCGCGGCCCGCGAACTGGCCACCCACGGTCGCGCGTGCACCGTCGAGCAGGTCCGGCAGGTGCTGGCGGTGCTGCACCCGGACGGGCCGGAGATCGACACCGCCGACCTGGTCGCGGAGGGCTTCGCGGCCACCGGCCGGGCCGCCGAGACCACCGCGTTCATCCCGCGCGGCGCGCTCACGCCCGCGGCGCCCGTGCGCGAGTCCGGCAAGCTGCGGTGGCTGCCCATCGCCGCGGCGCTGCTGGTCCTGCTGCTGCTGATCGCCGGGATCGCGGTCGCCATCGGTTCGACCGACGACTCCCCCGCCCCGCGCACGGACGGCGCGGGCTCCGCGGCGATCCCGATCGACGGGGTTTCCTTCGCCGCCAAGGGTTCGGTGGAACACGCCGACTGCGCCCCGTACGCCTACGGCGACGTACAGGCGTGGCTGACGACCAACGGCTGCGCCCGGCTGATCCGCGCCCGGTTCGAGGCGACCTCGGACGGCAAACAGGCGGCCGTGCTGGTCGCGGTGCTTCGGTTCAACAAGAGCGTGTCGGCGACGGAGATGCGCGCGGTGGCGGACAAGCCGGGCGCGGGCGGCGTCGCCGACCAGGCCGTCGAGGGCGTCGCGTGGCCGGGCGAGCACAGGCCCGCCTTCGAGTCTGCCGCCTACGCCAGCGGCCGGGAGGGCAACAGCGTCAAGCTCGTCCAGGTGGTCTGGCTCGGCCAACCGTCCACTCCAGACGACCCGGCGCTGCGCGGCATCGCCACCAGGGCGCTGCAGATCACCCTCGCGAGTTGAGCCGATCGGCCAGTTCCGGCGCGTAGGCGAACAGGCCGGGCAGTCCGCCGGTGTGCAGGAAGACCACGGTCTCGGCTGCGGTGATCTCGCCGGCGCGGACCTGGTCGATGAACGCGGCGGCGGCCTTCCCGGTGTAGACGGGGTCGAGGGTGATGGCCTCGGTGCGGGCGAACAGCCGCAGCGCGTCCCACACCTGGTCGGTCGGGATGCCGTAGCCGGGGCCGACCGCGCGGTCGGTGGTGCGCAGCCGGTCCAGCGCGGGCGCCGGGCGGCCCATCAACTCGGCGGACGCGGCGGCGAGGCGGCGGATGTCGGCCAGAGACTCCTCGGCCGTGTGCGACACACAGCCGCCGTCGACGATCACGTTGCGCCCCAACAGGTCCACCGCGAGCGCGACCCCGGCGGCGGTGCCCGCGCTGCCGACCGGCACGACCAGCCGGTGCACCTCCAGGCCGAGCGAGTCGAGCTGGGCGAACAGCTCGACCGTGGCGGCGACGTAGCCGAGGACGCCGAGCGGGCTGGACCCGCCGACGGGGAACGTGGCGACCGTGCGGCCGTCGGTGGCGGCGGTGTCGATCACCCGCCGGTAGGTCTCGGCGGTGTCCGCGTCGTCGGCGCAGAGGTGCACGGTGGCGCCGTAGAGGCGGTCGAGGGCGATGTTGCCGGAGCGCTCGTACGCCTCGCCTGCGCGCGGGACGCTGCGGGTGAGCACGAGTTCGCAGCGCAGGCCCAGGCGCGCGCAGGCGGCGGCGGTCTGGCGGCCGTGGTTGCTCTGCACGGCGCCGAAGGTGACCACCGTGTCGGCGCCGTCGGCGA
Source organism: Actinokineospora sp. (assembly GCF_052390155.1). Lineage (NCBI taxonomy): Bacteria > Bacillati > Actinomycetota > Actinomycetes > Pseudonocardiales > Pseudonocardiaceae > Actinokineospora > Actinokineospora sp. Next base: position 10,479 of record NZ_JBQTHF010000087.1, read on the forward strand.
GCGCGGCGCCGAGCAGGAACTCCAGCTTGCGCAGCTTGTTGCCGCCCGCGCCGATGCCGCCGACGTCGTCGCGCTTGACCAGCACACGCGGGCCGCCGAGCGCCGCGGACAGCCGCGGGCAGTCGTCGATCGGGGTCGGCCAGTGGCCGAGCGGGACGCGGGGGAACGCGGACAGGTCGACGGCCATGGCGGCACCCTATCGACGCTCAGGCGAGAGAGTGTCCGAGCGCGGCGGCGCCGACGCCCGCGACGAGGCTGACCGAGACGTTGGCGAACGCGCGCGGGTAGGCGCGGTCCTCCAGCAGCCGGACGGTCTCGTAGCCGAACGCGCTGTAGGTGGTGAGGGCGCCGCAGAAGCCGGTGCCGAGCAGGGTGCCAACCCACGCGGAGGCGCCCGCGAGCCCACCGAGGACGACCGAGCCCGCGACGTTGACCGCGAGCGTGCCCCAGGGGAATCCGGGCCCGAACCGGCGGCGCAGCGCCTGGTCGGTGAGGTAGCGCAGGGGCGCGCCGACGGCGGCGCCGAGCGTGATGAGCAGTGCCGTCACCCGACCGCCCACCGCGCGAGCCGCATCCCCGCAGCGACCGCGACCAGCGCACACAAGACCGTGCCGAGCAGATAGGCCACCGCGATCGGCATCGACGCCGAGGTCAGCAGGGCGCGGACTTCCTCGGCGTAGCCGCTGAAGGTGGTGAATCCACCGAGTACGCCGACACCGAGAAATGGTCTCACAAGCGGGTGTCGGATGCGCCGCTCGGTGACCCCGACCATCAGTGCGCCGATGAGCGCACAGCCGACGGAATTCACCAGCAAGGTACCCAGTGGAAATCCGCCCGGTTTCGTCGGCAGGGCGCTGATCAGCGCAAACCTGGCCAACGCGCCGAGCGCGCCGCCCACCGCCACCGCGGTGAGCGGCTGCCACCGCGCAATGTCCGATTCCCCCTGGTCAGTCGCCATGTCGCCTCCCGGGTTGATTATCGCCGGACGCCACACCGGACCTGCTCACCGGTTCCCCGAGGCGTTTCCGATACCCTTCCGCGTGATCGGTACCGAAATGCCGACCGCCGCCGGGACATCGCCGAGCGAATTCGGCCGACCCGAGCAGGAAACGACTCTCAGCACGCGGAGGAAATCGTGGCGCAGAAGACCGTTGTCGAACTGGTCGACGATCTCGACGGTGGAGAGGCCGACGAGACTGTCGCCTTCGCCATCGACGGCGTGGACTTCCTGATCGACCTCTCCAGCGACAACGCCGAGCGGCTGCGCGACGCCGTGGCCGAGTTCGTCGGCCACGCGCGGCGCACCGGGGGCCGCCGGGCGAAGACCGCCGCCGCGCCGCGCAAGTCCGCGTCCGCCAGTGAGAAGGCCGACAACCAGGCGATCCGCGAGTGGGCGCGCAGCCAGGGCGAGACCATCGCCGAGCGCGGTCGGATCCCGGCGGCGCTGGTGATCAAGTTCCAGGAAGCGCACGGGAACTGAGGTCGGGCAGCCTGGCCGGTGCCGGCATGGCCCAGTCCCCGAGTCTGCGCACGGCGGTGACCGGCGCGGGCTCCGGGTCGCGGGCCAGCCGGAACCCGCCGGGCATGGCCAGCGCGGCCGCCCGGAACGCCCGTGTCGCCATGGTGGTGACAGGGCCGGGATAGGCGCGGCGGCCGTATAGGCGCCGTGCCCACCCGGGCAGCAGCGAGTACGACAGGTGCCCGATGGTCGGCTCGTAGAGCCGGACTCCCATCGCGAGCAGTCCGGTCACGGGCGGGCGGTGCAGGAAGTCGTAGATCACGTCGGTGTCCGGGGTGCGCCGAAGCGTCGGGTAGATGCCCCTGAGGTAGGCCGACATCTCCTCGACCGACCCGGGCACCTCGTCGGGGTCGAGGCCGACGAGGGCGGCGCTGGTGCGCTGCTCGTGGAAGTACTGGTCGGCGTGCGCCTTGGTGAGCGGATAGCCCGCCCGGCGCACGACTGACAGGAACGACGCCACCTCGGCGCAGTGCACCCACAGCAGCAGTTCGGGCTCGTCTACGCGGAACTGCTCACCGTGCTCGTCCCTGGCACGCAGCGACCGGTGGACGCGGCGCACCCGCGCGCCCGCCTGCTCGGCCTCGCCCACGGTGCCGTACGTGCTGACGCCGACGAAGTTCGCCGTCCGCACGAGCCTGCCCAGCGGGTCGGACTGGAAGTCGGAGTTCTGCACGACGCCCGCGACCGCGCGGGGGTGCAGCGCCTGCAGGTACAGGCTGCGAATGCCGCCGAACCACATCGCGGGGTCGGCGTGGATCTGCCAGGTCACCGAGTCCGGGCCGAAGAGGCCGAGATCGGCGCTGTCGATCACCGCGGGCTGGCTCATGACTCAAGCATGCCTGACGGTCGGCCGAACTAGGGTTCGGTGATGAGCGTCAAACGCATCGTTCCCGACCTGACCACCGAACGCCCCGCCGAGACCCGCGCGTTCTACACCGGCCTGCTCGGACTCGACGTCGCGATGGACCTGGGCTGGGTGGCCACCCTGGTCTCGGCGAGCAGTCCGGCGTCGCAGATCATCATCATGGACGCGGCGGAGGTGTCCGACCAGCGGCCGGACATGTCCGTCGAGGTCGACGACGTCGACGCGGTGCACGCGCGGGCGGTCGAACTCGGCCTGCCCATCGCCTATGCGCTGCGCGACGAGCCGTGGGGCGTTCGGCGGTTCTTCGTGGCCGACCCGGACGGTCGGCTGGTGAACGTCCTGAGCCACCGGGTCACAGCGCCTTGAGTTCCTCGGTCACCTCCGACACCGAGGACTTGGCGTCGCCGAACAGCATCGTGGTCTTCGGGTCGAGATAGAGGGCGTTGTCGACGCCCGCGAACCCCGGGGCCATGCCACGCTTGAGGACGATCACCGAGCGGCTCTCGTCCACATTGAGGATCGGCATGCCGTAGATCGGGGAGTCCGGGTCGGTGCGCGCGGCCGGGTTGGTGACGTCGTTGGCGCCGATCACCATGGCCACGTCGGTGCGGCCGAACTCCCGGTTGATCTCGTCCATCTCCTTGAGGTTGTCGTAGGCGACGTCGGCCTCGGCGAGCAGCACGTTCATGTGGCCCGGCATCCGCCCGGCAACCGGGTGGATCGCGTAGTAGACCGAGACTCCCTTGGCCTCCAACAGATCCGCCATCTCGCGCACCGCGTGCTGCGCCTGCGCCACGGCCATACCGTAGCCCGGGACGATGATCACCTGGTTGGCGTAGGCCATCTGCACGGCCGCATCGGCGGCGCTGGTGCGCCGCACCGAGCCGTCGGCGGCCGCCACGGGCCCGCCGCCGGTTCCCCCACCGCCGCCGAAGCCGCCCGCGACGATGGCCGGGATGGACCGGTTCATGGCCTTGGCCATGAGGTTCGTCAGGATCGTGCCGGACGCGCCGACGATCATGCCCGCGACGATCAGCGCGGTGTTGTCCAGCGCCAGGCCCATCGCGGCGGCGCTGAGGCCGGTGAGCGCGTTGAGCAGCGAGATGACGACCGGCATGTCGGCGCCGCCGATCGGCAGCACGACCATCACGCCCAGCACAGCCGAGGCGACCAGCAGGCCGACCATCAGCCACTCGGACCCCGAGCCCGCGACCGCGAATCCCGCGCACGCCACGGAAACCAGCAGCAGCACCAGGTTCAGCGGCTGCTGGAGCCGCCCGATCCCGATCGGACGGCCGGAGATGATCTCCTGGAGCTTGCCGAAGGCGACGGTGGAACCCCAGAACGACACCGAGCCCACGATCGCCGAGAACAGGCTGGCGATGGCGACATAGCCGGGCTCATGGGCGAACCCGTCGCTCTGCCGGAACTCCACCCAGGCGATCAGCGCCACCGCGCCGCCGCCGACGCCGTTGAACAGCGCCACCATCTGCGGCATCGCGGTCATCTTGACCCGCCGGGCCGCGGGCACGCCGACCGCGGTGCCGATCGCGAGGCCGAGCAGGATCAGCCCCCAGTTGCCCATGCCGGGCGTGAGCAGCGTCGCCACCACGGCCACCGCCATGCCCGCCGCCGCGAGCCAGTTGCCGCGCACGGCCGTGCGCGGGCCGGTGAGCCCCATCAGGCCGTAGATGAACAGCGCGAACGCGACGATGTAGAGGCACTGGATCAGCACGTCGCGGGTCATTTGTCCGTCCTCTTGGGACTGTTGTCCTTGGCCTTGAACATGGCCAGCATCCGATCGGTGACCAGGAATCCGCCGATCACGTTGATCGTGCCGAACGCGATCGCCACCACCAGCAGGATCTTGTCCAGCGCGCCGTCGGCGCTGAGGCCGAGCACGATCAGCCCGCCCAGCAGCACGATGCCGTGGATGGCGTTCGTGCCGGACATGAGCGGTGTGTGCAAGGTGTTGGGCACCTTGGAGATCACCGCGAAGCCGACGAAGCCCGCGAGGACGAGCACCGCCAGGTTCTGCACCAGCATCTAGGGTTCCTCCCTGGTCACGCACGCCCCGGCGACGACCTCGTCGGCGAAGTCGAGCGCCAGCGCGCCCTCCGCGTCGACCAGGAGTTCCAGCAGGGCGGCGACATTGCGCGCATACAGCTCGCTCGCGTGTTCGGGCATGGCGGCGGGCAGGTTCAGCGGCGCCGCGATCGTCACCCCGTGCGCGACGACCACCGCACCCGGCTCACTCAACTCGCAGTTGCCGCCCGACTCGCCCGCGAGGTCGATGACCACGCTGCCCGGCCGCATCCCCTTCACGGCTTCGTCGGTGACCAGCGTCGGCGCGGTCCGGCCCGGCACGAGGGCGGTGGTGATCACCACGTCGAAACCGGTGATGGCCCGCGAGAGTTGGCGCTGCTGCTCCTCGCGTTCGGCGTCGGTGAGGGCGCGGGCGTAGCCGCCGGAGCCCGCGGCCTCGATGCCGAGGTCGAGCCACTGGGAACCGACCGAGCGGACCTGCTCGGCCACCTCGGGGCGCACGTCGTAGCCGGTGGTGTGCGCGCCGAGCCTGCGCGCGGTGGCCAGCGCCTGGAGGCCCGCCACGCCAGCGCCCAGGACCAGAACCTTCGCGGGCGGCACGGTTCCGGCGGCGGTGGTGAGCATGGGGAAGAACCTGGTCAGATGCTCGGCGGCGAGCAGCGCGGCCCGGTAGCCCGCGACGTTGGCCTGCGAGGACAGCGCGTCCATCGACTGCGCCCGGGAGATGCGCGGGACGGATTCGACGGCGAACCCGGTCACCCCCGCGTCGGCCAGCGCCCGCACCCCGTCTGGGTCGGTCAGCGGAGCCAGGAACCCGACCAGCACACTGCCCCGACGCAGCCGCCCGATCTCGTCGCGCCCCGGCGGCGCCACCTTCACCACGACGTCGGCCGACCAGGGGTCGCCGAGGGTGGCACCGGCACGGGCGTAGGACTCGTCGGGTATCAGGGCACCCGCCCCCGCACCGGGTTCGACCACGACTTCGAGCCCACGGGCCCGCAACCGTTCGACCACTTTGGGCACAAGCGCGACGCGTCGCTCGCCCACAACGGTCTCCCGCGGGACGCCGACGACTGTGTTGGCGATCACAGTACAGTTGTACCATTTGAACGCCGGATGGGCCGGGATCACAGTTGCCAGTCGCGGACAAACCTGCCCGCTCCCGCGCCGCCGAGTCCGCCGACGTGGACCGAGCAGGGCACCAGGTGATCTCCGCGATCACATCGGGCCGCTTCCTTCAATTCTCTGAACAAGTGAGCCGCTACTTAGAGCGTGTCTCACTTGGTGAGTTTCTTGTAGCAGGTGAGTGCGGCGGCGAGGGTGAGGAATCCGCAGAAGAGGTCGCCGTGGCGTTCGTAGCGGATGGTCAGGCGGCGGTAGCCGAACAGCCAGGCCATCGTGCGTTCGATGACCCAGCGGTGGCGGCCGAGGCGGGTGTTGGACTCGATGCCCTTGCGCGCTAGGCGCGGGACGATGCCCCGGTTGCGCAGCCAGGCGCGCAGGTCGCGGGAGTCGTAGGCCTTGTCGGCGTGGA
>NZ_JBQTHF010000088.1:0-22710 GCF_052390155.1 Actinokineospora sp.
AAAAGGGGCACCCCGGGGGGGCCTCGCGGCCCCCCACCCCCCCCCCCCCCGGGGGGGGGCCAACCCCCCGGGGGCGTCGCCGCCCGCCCGGCGCACGCGCGGATGGGGCGACGTTTGACCAGGTCGCCAGGCCCGCGTCGGCGTGGCCGCGGCCTGCGACCCGCCCGGCCTTGACGCCGTTCAGTGTTCGACTACGCACGAAACGTTAGCAAGATAGCGACATCGCAACGCGCGCCGACTGCGGTTCAATCCGATATGTCAACAACGAGGAGGAGTCGGACCGGCGTACGGCGATAGTCCAAGCGCAGTCACCATTGTTACGCCAAACGGAGTAATCCGTTGCCCGGACTGCTGTCGCGCCGGTTCCCAGGATCGCACTGGCGGACAACCTCCGCACTGGGGGAATCGCCCGGACTATGGCCGGGGACGAGGAGGTCTGTTCGATGACCAGTGCCGCAGCGCTGCGATGGTCGACTGAGGCCAACTGCCTGACGTGCCAGAGCGACGGTGCGTGCCGGAGCACCGGGACGTGCCTGGCGGGCACGACCAGCGCCGCCCGGGTCCACTCCGTGGCCAAGGCCATCGACTACATGCACGGCCATCTCTCGGAACCGTTGCAGCTCAACGACGTCGCGCGGGCAGGCATGCTCAGCCCGTTCCACTTCCACCGGGTGTTCCGGGAAATCACGCTCACCACGCCCGCGAGGTTCCTCACCGCGCTGCGCATGACCGAAGCGCGGCACCTGCTGCTCTCGACGGCCAAGAGCGTGACCGAGGTGTGCACCGAGGTCGGATACTCCAGCCTGGGCACCTTCATCAGCCAGTTCGGCAGGCTCACCGGCCTGTCGCCGCGCCGGTTCCGCTTCGCGCTCACCCGCATCGGCGACCTGCGGATCGGCGATCTCGGCGCGACCGACGACTGGACCAGGTCGCATGGCCCGGTCGGCGTCGTCGGCGGCGGCCTGCGCGGCTGCGACTGCGCGCTGCTCGGGATGTTCCGGCTCGACCGGGCGCACGAGTGGCCGCTGGCGTTCGAGGTGATCGAGACCGACCGGCTGGCCAGGACCAACCTGTTGCCGGACGGGCGTTATCAGGCGGTCGCGGTCGGCTTCAGCTCCGACACCACGGTGCTCGACGCGCTCGCCGCGCCGATCGCCGTGCTCGGCGTGATCGGCTTCGACCTGAGCCCGCTGATCGTGACCCGCGGCGATGTGATGTACCCGTTCCACGTGGTGCTGCGGCGCCAGCGGCGGTTCGACCCGCCGGTCGAGGTGACCCGCGCGCTGCTCCAGTTGGCCAACGCGGCCGCCGCGAGGTCCCTGCGCGCGCTACCGATGTAGGCCGTGTCCCGTGCACGCAGGGCGAAGCGGGGTGGGCCGCGGTGGCCCACCCCGCTTCCGTTGCGCCGGTCAGTGGTGCTGGTCCATCCAGTTCGTCCTGGGGCAGAACTGCACGCCCGGGTGGTCGGGGATGTTGTCCTGGTTCGTGTCGACCTCGGCGTCGTGCGTCGAGTAGATGTCGAGGCTGTTCACGTCGACCTTGCCGTCGCCGTTCCAGTCGACCAGCTTGCCCTTGAAGCTGCCGGTGATGTAGGCGTTGGCCAGCGGTCCGGTCGGCGTGTCGAGCGTGCCGAGGATGCTGTTGCCGGGGAACAGGATCTCTTCGAGGCTGCTGCCCCGCATGGTGTCGAAGTTGATGTAGCCCCAGGTCTGCACCCGGCCGCGGACGTAGCGGATCGCGGGCGCGCCCTTGATCTCCATCAGCGGGTCGAGCGTCCACTCGCCGGAGCGCTTGGCGGAGACCATCTCGTTGCGGTGGCCGAGGGTGTCGTTGTCGGCCTGACCGGACAGGAAGATCGGGCGCTCGCCGCGGGACTCGAAGAAGAAGCTGCCGCGGCCCGCGCTCGCGTGGTTGGTGATCCCGCGGAACAGGAAGTTCTCCACGTGCGGCGTGCCGTCGTCGTGCAGTCCCGCGAGGTTCTTGCTGATGACCAGTTTGTGGTCGCGGGTGGCCACGTTCGGGCAGGCGTGCGCCTGGCCATAGCTGCGCGCGAGGCCCTGCGGGGCAAGGGTGATCTTGCCCCAGTGCCTGCCGGAGTCGTCCAGCCGGACGTACACGTCGCAGTGGATGTTGAGCAGGATGGTCTCGTCGAAGGTCCGGGTGGCGTCGAAGGTCCACGGCCGCGCGTCGAACGCGGGCAGCCCGGTGGTCAGCTCGGCGGCGAACAGCCTGGCCCACTCACCCACGTCCGCGTCGTCGTCGTGCACGTGCCGCTGCAGCACCTGCAGGGCCTTGGGCCCGCCGAACTGCTCCAGCGCCCACAGCGCGTTCCAGCGCACCTCGCGGTTGCTGTCGCCCGCGACCGCCTCGGCCAGCAGGTCGACCGCGCCCGGCAGGCCCCGGTCCACGTACTGGAACAGCGACTGCTCGCGGATCATCGGGTCCCGGTGGTTGAGCGCCTCCTGCGCGACCTGCTCGTCGGTCCGCACATCCAGCCGAATCGCCGACCGCTTGAGGAAATCGCCGAAATCGCTGTTCAGATAAGCCGGGTCGCCCTCCAGGTAATGGTCCCACACGGGCGCCGAGGACTCCGCGCCCTCGCCCTCGTCAACGTCAACAAACTCGACCGACATCGCAGTTACCCTTTCGGTTGCTGACACTCGACGGCCGCGCTGCCCTGGGGAAGTGCGCTCGGGCCGCGCAGCCGAGAACACGACGGAGCGGAATCGGATAAGCGGATAAATAGGTTCCGCCGCGGAAACTGGAAGCGGCGATCCGTGTTCCTCGAACTCTGTCGCTAGGTCTAACTAAAGCCAACGCCGACCGCGCAGTCAATGGCGTCGATAAAGGCAGCAAGCTGCCGTAGTTTCGCCAATCGGTCATTGTTTCCCACGGTGCGCACGGAATCGGCGGGTGTCGTCGGCCAGACGTTCGGTGACCCGCGCGCGGTCGAGGAACTCCAGCAGCGGCACCGCCGTCCGGCGGGTGGTGCGCAGGGCCAGTCGGGCGGCGCTGACGGTGAACGGCTGCGGCAGCCCGGCCAACACGGCGGCGGCGCGCCGGTCCGCGCCCACGAGCAGCACCACCCCGGCGGCCAGTCGCACCAGCCTGCCCGCGCGGGCCGCGGCCGCGACCTCCGGTGTTGAAGACCGCGCCGGCCACCAGGCCGGATACGCCTCCTCGGAGCATGCGGGAAGTTTCGCAAGCCACCGATACCGAGAACTTCTTCCAGCTAGGCAAACTGGGCCCATGACTGAGATCCGGCTCACCCGCCACGCCCGGGGCGGCGGCTGCGCCTGCAAGCTCCCGCCCGGCGAAACTCGACCCGCCTGCACTGCTGCTGGCAGGCGCGCAGACCTCGGCCGGCCCGCTGATCGCGGCGAGCACGCGGTCATCGTGCGCTGACTCAGCCGGAATGTCTTTTCCTTGCTGGATTCCGGTCCGATCGTTGCCTGGCTCAGGACCGCGGGCGCATGGTTCGAACGGCAGGAAACGGCGCCGACACGTGAACCGGCGCCACCTGCCCGACCGGCGGCGGGGTGCCACCGATAGCGCCGGTCGGTGGCGGACGGCGGCGCGTGCGAGCGAGATTCGCCCCCGTGGCGCCGTCCGCCACACCCTCGAATCCCCAGGAGTGTCCGATGTGGATGGAATGGCTGTCCGTTGGCGTCGTCACCGCGATCGTGCTGGTACGCCTGATCTCCCACCGCTTCGACCGCCCGACGGCCCGACCGCCCCGCCCGAGATGACCGCTGACCCGCTGCGCACGGCCCACGAGCTGTATCGCCGGTTCGGCTGGCCGACCGTGCTCGGCGAGCACGCGGTCACGCTGCCGCTGGGCATCGGCATCTGCGCGCTGGACATGGACGAGCTGATCGGCCCGCGGGTCGCCGCCGCGCTCCGCACGGCGCACTGCCTCGGCCCGGTCTGCGTGGTGCCTGCCGAGCCGACCCGGTGGATCTTCCTGGCCGAAGCGGACGGCACCGTGCCGGGCCGCGCGGCCTGGACCGCGCGGGTTCGTTTCCTGCCAAGCAGTTCGGCCGTGCCGCTGCCGCCGACGAACACCCCGGGCGGCGCGGTCCGCTGGGTGTGCGGGCCGCGACCGAACCGGCGGTGGCTGCCGACCTGCACGGCCATCCTGACCTCGGCGCCGCTGCGGAACCGCCGCACTGGCTAGAGTCGGCTCACCCGCTCCGCATCACCCGGCAGGCGGAGACGAACGAGACCAGCTCGTCCACCTTGTCCGACTTGGCGTCCACGGCCCGGTTGACCACCTTGATCAGGTGGTCGTACGCCTCCGTGTGGTCGTACCGGGCGGTGTCGGCGATCTTGAGCGCCCACCGCCAGTAGCCGCGGATGGTGTCGGCCAGCGGCATCCGAAAGTCGGCGATGACCTCGCGGATCGGATCGACGACGGCATCGCCGTAGCGCTCCAGGTACAGCCGGACCATGTCGGCGAAGAAGGAGAAGTGCCGGGCCTCGTCCTTGCTCAGCCGGACCAGGATGTCGCGCAGCAGCGGATCGCCGACGACCTGACGCAGGTGCTGGTAGTAGATCTGGGTCGCTTTCTCCTGCACCAGCGGATAAGCGAAGAACTGGACCGCCGCGGTGTAGGGCAGGTCGAACCGCTGCTGTCCCTCCTTGGCCAGCGACATCCGCAGCGCCTCCCGGTCGGCCAGCCCGGCCTCGACCTGGTAGCGCTCCAGCGTCCGCGCGTGCGTGTCCTCCTCCTGCGCCCACCGGATCGTGAAGTGGTAGAGCTCCCGGTTGTGCGCGAACGTGTCCAGGTCGACGCTGCCGTCGACCGGGAAGTTCTTCTCGTACACCGCGAAATAGCCGGGCAGGTGGTCCTCGATGATGGTGATGAACCGCACCGCGGACCGTTCGCCGTCGGTGAGACGTTCGGCGTCGGCCTGCGCCCAGTCGAAGCTGAAGTCGACGTCCCAGCGCTTCTCCGGCGGCGCCGTGCGCAAGAACGCCGACACCGCGGTGTCCACATCGGACACCGGCAGCAGCGCGCCGCCGATCTGCGCGGGCTTCCAGTCCATCGCGGCCTCCCCCTACCGGGACTTCTGACAGGTCAACGCGTAGTGCTTGGTGGTGAAGCCCCAGCCCGCGTTGGCGGTCTTGAGGTAGCGCACCAACTCCTCGGCCAGACCGGCGCGCAGCGCGTCGAGGGCCGCGGCGTTGCGCTCGACGTTGGCCAGCCAGTCCTCGATGGTGCGGTAGTAGTGCTCGGTCAGGTCGTCCACCGCGACGACGGAGAACCCGGCGTCCTCGGCACCGCGGATGAGCTTCGACAGCGGCCGCATGTCGCCCCAGCCGAAGATGGAGTCACGGACGAACACCGAGCTCTCGCGCTGGGCGAACTCGGCTCGCTTGGCCGCGTTGCGGTAGCAACTCTCGGACACGTAGAGCCGCCCGCGCGGGCGCAGCGCCGCCCACGCCTTGCCGAACACCGTGTCGAGGTCGGGCATGTGCACGATCGAGCCGAGCATGGTGATCGCGTCGAACCCACGCCGCTCGACGTCGAGCTGCTCGATCTGGCCGACCCGCGTACTGACCTTTTCGGACAGTCCCATGTGGACTGCTTGGTCGGCGATGTAGGCGTGCTGGTTCGGCGCTGGGCTCACCCCGACGGTCGTGGCGCCGTAGTTGGCCGCCATGAACAGGATCAGCGACCCCCAGCCGCAGCCGATGTCGAGCAGCCGGTGGCCCTCGCGCAGGCCGAGCCGGTCGGCGACGTAGTGCAGCTTCTGCCGCTGCGCCAACTCCAGGGTGTCGCTCGGCGTCTGGTACAGCCCGGAGCTGTACTTGCGCGTCGGGTCCAGGTACAGCTCGAAGACCCGCGGGTCCTGGTCGTAGTGCTGGTTCGTCCGCGCCTCGACGGTCACCGCGCCGCCAGGGTCGACTCGACCGAGGTGGCCACGTCGCGGATCGTCTTGAACCCGAAGACCTCGTCGTCCTCCAGCTCGATGTCGTAGGCGCGCTCGATCTTCGCCACGACGCGCAGCACCTTCACCGAGTCCGCCCCCTCGACGGTGCTCAGGTCGAGGTCCGGGGTCAACCCGCTTCGCGGCGTACCGAATTCCTTGGCGACCAGTTCGGTCACCGTGCCGATGATGGTGTCGAGCGGGACGGGCATGGGAGATCTCCTTCTCAGTCCGCGGTCCGCAGGTCCGCGAGGGCTTGTTCGATCAGCGCCGCGTCGGCGTCGGACAGGTCCATTCGGGACCTGGCCTGGCTCGCGGTCATCGGCTGGTAGCCGCCGGTCGCGAACACGATCGGCTGACCGTCGGCGTCCAGAATCTGGGCGTGGGCCTGGAAAGGCCCCGTGTCACCCGCCGACACCTCGGTCGTGGCGACGCAGCGGTAGGCCGTCCCGATGGCCAGCGGCGCGACGTAGCGGGTGCGCAGGCTGGTGGTGAACACGGAGAAACCCGTGCGCAGCACCAGGAGATTGCCCATGATCTCGTCGCACACGGTGGTCGACATGCCGCCGTGCACCACGCCGGGGTAGGACTCGAAGGCGCGGTCGAACTTGAGCGCGCACTCGATCCCGTCGTCGGTGCGGGTGAACGTGAGCCGCAGGCCGTGCTCATTCGCGGGCGAGCACCCGAAGCACTGGTAGTCCGGCAGCACCCGCCACGGGACCTCGATCGCCTCCCCCGTCACGAGAGTACGTCCGCCAGCGCCCGCCGCACCCGGCCGTTGGTCGACAGGTCGAGGTCGACCATCTGCCCGAACACCCGGCGGATCTTGCCTTGCAGCTCGTCGAGTTCGTCGGCGTCGGCGACCTGTTCGAGGAACATCTCGAACGCGGTGTCGATCGTCTCGTGGTCTTCGAGTTCGGTCAGGTTGGACTTGAACATGCTGACCGGGTGCTTGATCTTCTTGTCCGATGTGTACACATACAGCGTCTCCAGCACCGACGCGGTCTCCTCCGGCCGCTTGGCCAGCCGCTCGCGGCAGAAGTGGATGAACTCACGCGCGTGCCCCGCCTCGTCCAGGCTTGCCTTGAGCAGCAACTCTTTGAGCACCGGCTCCGCGACCGCGGTGGCCACCCGGCGGTAGATGTGGTTGACCGTCAACTCGGAGATGATGTTGGTGGCCAACGTCGCCGACGGCGAGGTGCCGGGATCGTACGGCGCGCGCATGGCCTCGACCGGCGCGTCCTCGACGTGCTCGCCGACCGCCTCCAGCCACGCCTTGAACATGTAGTGGTGCTGGATTTCCTGGTAGCCCCAGACGACCGCGAACGCCGAGAAGTCGTAGTCGTCCACGAACTCGTTGAGAAACCCGTGCACGGCGGCGATCACGTTGGACTCGCCCATGACCGCGCTCTTGGCGATCGACACGTACTCGGGCTTCACCAGGTCCCGGCGCACGGCGGAGAAGTCGACGTCGCTCAGCTTCCAGTGGTTGCGCTCGTAGTGGGTGAACACTTCGTAGGTGTGCATTGGACATCCTTCCCCTGGGCGACTACCGGAACAGGTTCCGCGCGGCGAGCCGCTGGAGCTTGCCGCTGCTGGTCCGCGGTATCGACTTCGGCGCGGCGAGCACCACACGCACGTCGTCCAGCCCGGTGGCGGACCGGATGACGGCGCGCAGCCTGGTCGTCACCTCGGCGTGCTCGCCCGCGTCGGCGGTGGTCTCGGCCACCAGCACCATCTGCTCGCGGCCGTCGTCCTGGTGGACGAACGCGACGCACCGCCGCCGGTGCACGCCGGGGTCGGCCCGGACCGCGCTCTCCACGTCGTCGGGATAGTAGTTTGCGCCGCGCAGGATCAGCATCTCCTTGCTGCGCCCGGTGATGAACAGTTCGCCGTCGGCGAGGTAGCCGAGATCGCCGGTCCGCAGCCAACCGTCCACTGTGAACGGTTGGGTGAGCACACCGTCGTCGTCCACGTAGCCCGCGGTCACCGAGCCACCGCTGAGCTGCACCTCGCCCACCCGCCGTTCTCCCAGCGGGGCGGCGGTTTCCGGGTCGGCGATACGCAGGGTCATGTCGAGCACCGGGAGTCCGACGCTCAGCAACCCGCGCGCGCCTTCGGTTTCCCGGTCGACCGGCACCGCGACCTTGTCCTCGGCGAGCCGGGCGCGGTCGACCCATTCCGGCCGCGGCCCGCGACCCAGCGGCGGGAAGGTCACCGCGAGCGTCGCCTCGGCCAGGCCGTAGACCGGAAGCATCGCCGCAGGCGCGAACCCGGCGGGCGCGAAGTGCGCGAGAAACGCCTCGACCGAGTCCACCGCGATCGGCTCGGCGCCGTTGAACGCGACCCGCCAGCGACTCAGGTCGTAGTCCGCGACTTCCTCCGCGGGCACGGCCCGGTGCAGGTAGTCGTAGCCGAAATTCGGCAGCGGCGCGATGGTGTAGCCGCCGTCGGCGAACTGCCGCAGCCAGTGCGCGGGGTCCTTGACGAACGCCGTGGGCTGCCACACCGTGACCGGAACCGCGGTGAGGATCGAGGTGAGCGTGCCGAACAGGCCCATGTCGTGGAACAGCGGCAGCCACATCGCGGTCCGGTCGCCCGGCCGCGGCAGGGCGATGCCCACCCGGATCGCGTCCATGCACGTCTGCACGTTGCGGTGGGTGAGTCGCACGCCCTTGGGCTGCGCGGTGCTGCCGGAGGTGTACTGCAGGATGATGTCGGCGTCCGGGCTCACCTCGCCGCCGTCGACCGTGTGCGTGGTGTCGGCGTCGAACAGTTCGTCGGCCATGATCCGCCGGACGCCGCCGAGCACCTCGTCCAGGAACGGCCCGAACTTGTGCAACCGTCGGGACACCACGACATCGCGGATCCGGCCGCTCGCCAGCACGCTCTGCGCCCGGGCGACATAGCCGTCCTGCGCGGTCGCGGGCAGCGGCAGCGGGCACACGCAGGCGCCGAGCCTGCTCAGCGCGAACAGCACCAGCAGGAAGTCCGGCTCATTCGTGCAGAGCACGCCGACCCGGTCGCCCGCCGCGATCCCGAGATCGCGGAACCGGGCGGCGATCCGCCCCGAGTCCTGGCTCAGTTCGGCCAGCCGCAACTCGGTCTTCTCGGCGGGAAAGCCGACGACGACGCCGGGATTGTCGGCCGCGACCTTGTCGAGCGCGGCGTGCAGAGTCGTATCCCGCATTTCCTGAACCCCGTCCCAGTCACCTACACGTCAGGTCAACTGCTTTCTCAGCGCCCGCGCGGTGTCCGCGGCCGCCCGGTCGGACTCGACCAGCCACCAGCGGGCATCGGCCCGCCGCGGCGCCCAGGTGTGGACCTCGATGTCCGGTGCGCGGCCGACCCGCGCGGTGAGCGCGAAGTGGCGCCCGCCGAGGTCGACGGCGCGGGTGCGCAGCGGCGTGCGCCTGCCCCGCCAGGTCACCGGCGACCAGTCGACCGCCGGGTTCCCGGCGAACCGGATGGTCGACAGCCCCGCCCGCAGCCCCCTGCCGAGCGCCTTGGCCGCGCTTTCCTTGGCCACCCAGCATTCCCGCGCCGAGTCCGGGCGTTCGTCCGTACCGCAGAAGCGGTGCCGGACCTCGGCCAGCGCGGCCTCCGCGGCGTCCTCGACGTCGACGCCGCACGGGTGCGGGCCGAGCGCCACCACCAGGACCGCGCTGTCGTGGCTGACCGTGAAGCCGAACCGCTCCCGGCCCGCCAGCCGCGGCCTGCCCCACTCGTCGACCGTGAGCGGCACGGCGGCGGGTTCGCGCCCGAGCGCGCGCCCGAGCACTGTCCTGGTGAACAGCCGCGACGCCACGGCCAGCACCCGCCGACCGCCGCGGTACCGGTCCACCGCCGCGCGGTCGGCGGCGGGCAGGTCCGCTACCGCGCCGTCGGCCACCACTCGGATCTCCGCCAGATCGGCGAGGTGCACCTGCGGCCACAGCACCTCAGGATCGGCCGGACGTGGCAGGCAGCGTTGCCAGACCACGGAACTGCAGGTTGTCGGCCCGCCACCGATGCGGCTTGTCGGTGGCCAGGCTGAGGTCGGGAATGCGCCTGCTCAGCTCGGTCAGCGCCGTCACGCCTTCGAGCCGCGCCAGGCCCGCGCCGATGCAGTAGTGCACGCCCGCACCGAGCCCGACGTGCCCGGTCTCGGTGCGCCGGATGTCGATCCGGTCCGGGTCACGGAACTTGGCCGGGTCGCGGTTGGCCGCGCCACGCACCAGGTAGGCGAGCTGGCCCTTGGCGATCCGCTGCCCGTGGATCTCGACGTCGCGGGTGACCAGCCGGTGGGTGAGCTGCACGGGGCCGTCGTAGCGCAGCACCTCCTCGACCGCGCCGGGGATCGTGGTCGGGTCGGCCTTGAGCAGCTCCCACTGGTCGCGCTGGCTCAGCAGGCCGAGCAGGCCGTTGCCGAGCAGGTCGATCGAGGTCTCGAAGGTGGCCACCATCAGCAGCAGCAGGTTCGAGCACAGCTCCTCGTCGGCGAGCCGGTCGCCGTCCTCCTCGGCGTGCACGAGCCGGGTGATCAGGTCGTCCCTCGGCTCGGCCCGGCGCTCGGCGATCACCCCGGTCAGGTAGGTCATCATGTGCTGCAACGATTCCGCGGCCGGGCCGCCGGACGCGGCCAGGTCGGGCGCGCCGCCGAGGAACACCTTGATCGTGTCGCACCACCGGGTGATCAGCGGGGCGTCGGACTTCGGCAGGCCGTAGAGGGTGACCAGGACCAGCGCGGGCACCGCGTAGGAGAAGTCGGGGATGAGGTCGAACTCGTCCTTCGCCACCATCTCGTCGACGAGGTCGGCGACGATCTCGGAGACCAGCGGTTCGAGGTTGCGGATGTCGCGCGGGCTGAAGCCCTGGCTCATCAGCTTGCGGACGCGGGTGTGCTCGGGCGGGTCGAGCATCCACATCCAGCCGGTCGCCAACCGGATGAACTGCCGCATCGGCGGCGACGGGTCCGCACCGCCGCGCGCGGCGAGCAGGCCGATCCGCCGGGAGGAGAACGTCTCGTGGTCGCGCAGCGCCTCAGCGACGTCGTCGTAGCGGGTCAATATCCACCCGTTGAGCTGCTCGTCCCAATGCGCCGGGGCTTTGTCCCGCAGCAGCGCATAAGTGGGATAAGGATCGAGAAAGACCTCGGTGCTCAGTAATCGAATATCTTCGGCCGTACTGGACACGCCGTCCGACATGACTACCTGCTTTCACCTGGATAACGCGTCCGATGCATTGCGCAGGATTTCAGCCGCCAGTTCGGCGACCCCGGTTCCCTGCAGTACCGGGACACCTTCGGCATTCGAGATGGAAATCGCACAGGAAAGCCGCACCCGGCCGTCGGGGATCTCGGCGGAGTCGGTGACCTCGACTACCGCGGTGATCTCCTCGCCAGCGAACACCGGGGCGAGGAACCGCACGGACATCTCGGTCGTGGCCACCTCGGGTCGGTCGAACAGCGGCGCCACCGCCAGGGTGAGCAGCCCCTGGGCCATCTGCTTGCCCGCGAGGCCGCTGACGTGGTGCGACCCCAGGTCGCCGGTCAGCCTGCCGCAGGCCGCGATGGCCTCGGCAGTGATCGTCCTGGTGGCGCCGAAAATGGTTCCCACGTGGTCGTTTCCTCTGTCCGAAGGGTTACTCACCGACGATGAACCCCTTGCTGCGGCCCCGGATCACGACCTCTTCGCCGACGCACAGCCGCGCGTCGAAGGCGATCTTGGTCATTCCCTCGGTCGGTTCGAGGCTGGTCACCTCCAGCTCGGCAGTCACCGCCTCGTCGCGGCGGACCGGCCGGGCGACCGCCCAGTCCATGCGGCCGGAGAGATAGTTCAGATCGCCGCCGAGTTTGGTGAGCGGCGCGATGACCAACAGATACGGCAGATAGTCGCCCGGGTCGTCGCCGGACCGCCCGGTCAGCACCAGGAATTCGCCGATCTCGTCGGCGGTGTAGGATTTCGTCCAGGACAGCACCGAGCCCACGGATATTTCGCCGTGCAGAGCATTTCGGACACTCGTCACCGATTGCGCCCCCAATCCGAGCTCCCATTCGAGGACACCGGGACCGCGCCGCCCCGATGACCGAACAGAACGGTACACAGCCCGAATACGCAGCCGCCCCACGAGTGTGATCTAGTTCACATACCGCCGGGTAACCTCACTCGATCGGCGCAATCGATTTTCACAGTTGCGGCTCCGCCGCGGATGTCAACCAGTCACCCCGTGGCACCGCGATCGCGGCCAACGTGGGATCAGGGTCGGTAGATGTCGGTCTCGGTGATGCTGGTCCAGTTGTTGACCGTGTTGCCGAATCCCACGATCCGAAGGTAGCGGGCCGTGCGGTCGGCGAAGTCGTAGGTCTCCGGCCCCGTCGTGGTTCCGGTGCTGTCGCGTGTGGACACCGCGGTCGACCAGGCCGTGCCGTCGGTGGAGGTTTCCACCGTGAAGCTGGACCGGCGTTCGTCACCCCGGTACCAGGCGATGGCCACCTTCGACAGCGGCTGCGCCGAACCGAGGTCGTAGCGCACCCAAGTCCCGTCGCCCTCGTCGGACCACCGGGTCGCCAGGTTGTTGTCCAGCGTGTTGGCGGGAACGTTGCCGTCGTCCCCGCGCGCGGTCACGGCGGACACGGGCAGGGACGGCGGTGGCGGCGGTGGCGGCGGGGCGGCGTCGCCGAGGGTGACGTTGTAGATCGTGGCCTCGCCGTAGTTGGCGCTACTGCAGGGCGTCGAATTCGTGCAGTTCGCCTGGGTGTAGGCGCCCGCCTTGAAGTACCCCCCGGTGAAGGAACGCGTAATGGTCGTCTGCAGCACGCCGTTGTAGTACGCCTTGATCTGGCCGCCGCTGACCACGAACTTCACCTGGAACCGCGTGTTGAGCGCGAAGTTCGAGGTCACCAGCTTGTGGTGGCTGTCATTGTCGTTGGTGACGTAGAGGTTGGTGCCCTCGACTCGGAACACCGAGACGTCGTCGGTGCCGTTGTGGATCTGCCCGACCACGATGTGCGGCTTGTCGTCGGGCAACCTGTTGACCGCTTGATCGATCGTCAGGATGTGCGTCCCCGACGTCGACGACCAGCCCGCGTTCGTCGTGCCGTTCATCTCCCGCAGTTCGGACCGCGGATAGTTCGAGCCGCTGGTCGTCACCCCGTTGACAGCGGCCCGGAACCGCACCCCGTCACACGTGGTGTTCACCTTGAACCAGGGATCGACCCGGTAGGTCGCCAACGAGGGCTGCTTGACCTCGTCAGGACGCTCCGATTGCCCGATCGGCAACTGAATCTTCCAGTTCGCCAGATTCAGCACCTGTGCCGGGTAGTCACATGCCGCGGATACCGCCGTGGCCGGGCCGGGCACCAGCCCGATGCCGCCTGCCAGAACCGCCACCAGGAGATACTTCACGTCACTTCCTCCGTCTCGCGTCTCGTGGTCCATCGAAGTAGGCGAGGGCGCCAATTGGCAAGCCCCTATGGGGGTTGGGGAATTTTCGCCATCAGCGAATGGGTCCGCCGAGCACGCCGAGGATCTTGGACGACGCGATCGCCGCGGACCCGTCGAAATGGCGGCGCGTCAGATCGAGTGGGCGAGATCGGCGACGAGGTCCGGGAGGAGTAGTTCCTCTTCGATCTGGCGGGCGGCCAGCGCCATCGACGGGCGCAGGTCGGGATCCCAGGTCGCGTCCACCGCCCGCCCGGCCAACTCCCTACCGGACACACTCGCCACGGCCTGGGTGTAGGCCGGTGCGTCGAACCGCCACGGCCGCCACGACACGTGTCGCGACAGGCCGTTGGCGATCCGCAGGCCACCCCAGTCGAAGTCGCCGTGGTAGGTGAATCGGGCACCGTCGATGTCGAGGAGGTCGAGCAGCCTGAGCACGGCGGTGGACGGCTGGCCGTTGAGGCAGACCAGCGGCGGGCAGCGCGGGCCGAGTTCGTCGGCGGCGGTGGCCACGACGATCGGGTTCTCGCAGATCCACACCACGCGGGCGCCGACCCCCAGGCCCGGCTGCTCCCGACCAAGCTGGCGCAGGGTGAGCAGACACGGCTCGCCCGCCTCCCGCGCCAGGCCGAGGATTCGCGCGGTGGCCGACCCGGTGCCGCCGGGCAGGCCCGCGCACAGCACCGACGAGGACAGCTCGTCGCGGTGTACGCCGACCGCGGCCCAGCTCGCGCGCCGCTCGGCGGCACTGGCCGCACCGCTCGGCGCCGCGCCCGCGAGAACCCGGGCCGCGGCGAGAACCAGGGTGGCCAGTGGGTGACCGTCGTCCAACGCGTGGGCGTCGCCGGTGTGGGCGGCGGCCAATCGGCCCGACGCGATCCCGGCCGAGGGCAACGCGGCGAGCACGCGCACCGCGGCGGCCAGCATGGCCGCGGCAGGCACCGGGTCCGGCGCCAGGCGACGCACCAATCCCGTGGTGGCCAACCATTCCCGCCACGGGCGGAGTTCCGGGCGCTGATCGACCATGGCGTCCACTGGCGCGAACGCGGCTGCCCACGCTGCCCGAACGAGAGCTTCCTGTCCGACCCGGTCGGCGATGTCGCCGACAAGCGCGTGCACCGCGGCACCCAGGCCCGTCGGCGCGGCACCACTCGATCGCAGCAGCGTGTCGAGGTCGTCGAGCGAGACCGACAACGAGGTTCCGGTACCCGCGCGGCGGCCGAGCAACCGTTCCACCGCCCGGCGCTGCTCCGGCCCCGCGGTGCCGAGCGTGACGGTCCCGGTGAGCGGTCGGCCCAGTTCGAGCCGGTGCCGCAGGCGGTCCAGCAGCCAGGCCAGGTCCGCCGTGCCCAGCAGTCTGCGCAGCCGCTCGACATCCGGCGTCGGACTGTCCGATGTGGACATCAGCCGAACAGGGTTTCTTCTGCGGGTGCGGGAGTCGGGGTCGGCAGGTGCGGGATCGGGCGGGCCAGCTCGACGCGTTCCCTGCCGTCCCAACGCCACGGTGTGACCAGCACGGCGTCGATGCCGTCGCGGCGGGCCAACTGGGAGATCGCGAGACCGGGAACCTGTGGGTAGCAGCCCCATTCGCGCTCGCTGGTCATCACCACGTCCAGGTCGAACGACGCGAGCAGCCCGAGGCACTTCGCCCGCGAGTCGTCGTCCACCCCGGCGAACGCCTCGTCCAGCGCGATCAGCCGCGGCGCGTCCGGGTTGCCCGCCGAGCTGTAGAACGACGACGCGGCGGCGAACAGCGGCACCGACGCGGCCAGCACCCGCTCACCGCCCGACGCCGGACCGGCCGCCGGACGCCACTGGCCGTCCTGGTAGCGCTGGATCGCGAACTCGTGCCAGGACCGGTAGTCCAGCGCCCTGGTGAGCTGCTCGGCCCAGCCGCCGCCCGCGTCCTCACTGTGCTCGCGGGCGATCTCCGTCTGGAGGAACGCGCCGACGAGCGCGCGGTCGTCGGGACTCCACGCGTCCGCGGTCTGCCGCAGCAGCCGGTCGCGCACCCGGTCGAGCCCTTCCGGCGCACCCTTGGCGGTGCGCCAGAGCAGCCGCAGGCGCATACCGGTGGAGGTCGGGCGTGCCTCCAGGTCCGCGTTGATCCCCCGCACCTGGTCCTCGGCGCCGGTGATCAACTCTTGGAGGGTGCCCGCGACCTCGTTGACGAGGTGGTTCTCCAGGATCTCCCGTTCCTTGGCCGACAGCAGGGTGCCGCGCTGCTCGGTCTCGGCGGCCAGCGCGTCGACCAGGGTCGGGATGTCCTGGGTGCGGCCCTGGAACCGCACATCAACCACTATCACGCCACTGTGGACGGTCAGGCCGACGGAGTGGCCGTGCCGCGAGAGCGCGTCGGTGAGCAGCTTGTGTTCGGCGGACACCTTCTGCTGGACCAGTTCCCAGGCCCGGTCGGCGTCGTCGACCGGGTCGAGCGCGGTGTTGATCGCGCGTGCCAGCACCACGGCCGGGGTCGGCGCCCATTGGGCGGCGGGGTCGGGGAAGTCCAGTTCGGGCAGGGCCGTGCCAAGCAGGCCGGTGGCGGCGAACGCGCGGAGGTCGGCGACGGCACGGTCTCGTTCACCGGTCGCGCCGTCGATCTCCGCGCGCAGGGTCTCCTGCCGCCCGGTCGCCTTGCCCCGGTCTTCGGTCGCCCGGTTCTCCTCGGCGCGGACCTGCTTCTCCCGTTCGCCGCAGCCGGTCAGCTCCTGGTCGACGGCGGCGAGTTCCTGGTACAACTGCTCGACTCCGGCGCCCGCCGTGTCGACCAGCACCCGCAGCCGCTCGACGGCCGCCGCCGCCTTCTCGGCCGCGTCAAACGCCTCTTGCACCGCTGTGGCATGACTTTCCGCCGCCGCGGCGTGCTCGGCACCGGCCTCGCCCACGGCCCGCTCCGCCCGCTCCGCCGCCACGGCGGCAGGCCACAGCGTCGCCAGCGCGACCCGGTAGTCGCCGATCGCGTGGCCGATTTCCTTGAGGGCGCCCGGGTCGGCGGGCAGACCCACATCGCCCGCGAACTCCTCGGCGCTGCCCTTGGCCGCTCGCGCGTCGTCCGCGCGGGCAGCGGCCACCTCGACGGCTTCGGCCAGCAGCCGGTCGACGTCGCGCTTGGTCTGGTGTTCGCCCGCGAGCCGGACATGCGCCTCGCGCAGGCTGTCGTCGCCGGGCAACGCCTGGCGTTCGCCGGAGAGCGCGGCCAGCAGGCGCACCACCTCTGTCGCTGCCTCGGTCAGGTCCTCCGCGAGACCGCGCAACCGGTCGCGCTCGGCCACCAGGTGCGCCAGGCGGGCCCGGCGGGCCGCCTCGCGGGCGCCTTCACCGAGGTAGGCGGCGGTGTCCTTGTGCCACGCCCCGGTGAGGACGCCGATCGAGAACCGGCCGTCGACGTCGACCCACGTCGAGCCGCGCGGCCCGAGGCCGATTCCCCGGAGCACCGCGGCGACCGCGTCGTCGGTCAGCACGTCGGCGAACTCGTCGGCCCGGTCGACCGCGGGCGTCAGCACCGACATCAACCCGCCGTCGGGCGCGGGATCCCGTGGCAGCACAAGCACATCGTCAGTGATCGCGTCGCGCAGCTCGCCGTCCGGGGTAACCCAGGCGTCGAGGATGCCCGCCGCCTCCAGCGCCGCCTCCAGTCCCGCGCGGTCGCCATCGCGGACACCGTCGACGAAGTCCACCACCCTCCACAGTGGACCGCCAGGACGTCCTTGCCTGGACAGCGGATCGCGGGTGCGCGGCACGGGTGGCGCGTCGTGGCCGCCGTCCTCCAGCCGGGCTATCTCGGCGACGATCTCGCCGATCTCGGCCTCGACAGCCGCCGCGCGGGCGTCGAGTTCGGCCTGCCGCCTGCCCAACTCGGCGGTCGCCCGCGAGGCCGCGTCGGCAACGGCGGCGGTCACCGGGTTGGCGCCGTCGAGCGTGTCCACCCATGCTTCGAGGGCACCAAGCACACCGCCGACGTCGGGCACGGCGAATCCCGTGGTACCCGCCAGATAGGCCGAGCACGCGGCCACCAACGCGGTGCCCGTGTCGGTGACGACGCGTTCGGCCGCCGCGATCCGTTCCGCCGCCGCCTGACACTCGCCCGTGATCCGATCGACGTGGCCACGCGCGGCGCGCAGGGCGTCGTCCGCCCGGGCAACCGCGACCAACAGCCGATCGAGTTCGGCCCCGGCGCGGACCCGTCGGTCGATCAGCTCCGCGCCTGCCCGGACCGCCGCCGGATAGGGCGGTGCGTCGCCGTCGAACACGGACATGACCTCGGCGTGGCGGCCGAGAACCCGCGCGGCGTCGGCGTTCTGTTCGGCGATGCGCCGCGCGGCGTCGAACGACGCCCGGTCGACCTCGGCTTCCCGGTGGGCGTCGGCGAGCTGCCTTTCCCTACGCCGCAACGATTCCACGGCGGACGACTGGTCACGGTCACGGCTGCCCGCGAACGCCGTCAGGCGTTCGGACTCGACGCGGGCCTCGTCCAGTTTCTCGGCGTCGCGCATCCGGGGGCTGTCGTGCAGCGCCTGGCGGCGGGCGTCGAGCCGGTTGCGTTCCGCGGCGAGGTCGACCAGCGACCGTTGCGCCGCAACGAGTGCGGCCGCCGCGGCGGCGTACGCCGTCTCGGCCTCGCCGAGTTCACCGCTCAGTTTCTCGTACCGGCTCTGCGCCTTGCGGGGCGGCAGGGAATGGCGCTTGGCCGCGATCCTGGCGTAGCGGCGGTAGTGGCCGAGGAAGGTGTCGGCCGCGGACTTCGCCTCGCTGAGCCCGCGCAGCGCCGCGCGTTCCTCGTCCAGACCGCGGAACGCGCCCGCGACGGTGGCGACCAGCGCCTGATCCAGCGGCGGCAGCGCCTCGGTGAGCGCCCTGGACAACAGCTTCTCGTCCGGCCGCTTGGACAACTGCGGCTGCCGCAACTGGATGAGCAGGTTGACCAACGCCTCGTACCGGTGCGTCCCGAGACCGAACAGGGCCTCGTCCACCGCCCGCCGGTACTCCGTGGCCGTGTCGTACACCGTCCCGTGCCCGTCGACCGCGTCCTTGAGCCGTTCCCTGGTGAGTGCGACCCTGGTGGGACTCACGAGCGACAGGTCCGCGCCGATGCGTTGGTTGGTCACGAAAAACCAGTGCCGGGCGATGCCGCGCCCGGCGACGGCCTTGAGCCCGCAGCCCAGCGTTCGGTACTCGGCGGTGCCGTCGGCGAGCCTGCGGCCAAACTCCAGCCAGGTGTAGCCCAGCCGCTCGGAATGCGGGTGCTTCCCGCCGAGCAGCAGGTTCCACTCCATTCGCTTGTTGCGGTCGCCGTCGGGCTCGACGCGGTGCGGCGCCAGTTCCCCGTCGAGCAGGAACGGCAGTGTCAACGCGAGCACCTTGGACTTGCCGGTGCCGTTGTTTCCGCGTAGCAGCAGCCTGCCGTCGTGGAAGTGGAACTCCTCCAGGTCGTAGTAGAAGAGGTCCACCAGACCTGCGCGCAGCGGCTGCCAACGCCGGGTGTGCGGAGTGGGCGTCACGGTGTCTTCCTGTTCGGGCGGTCTCGGATGGTGGGCGCACCGACCGCGTACCGGGCGATGGCGGGCCGGGGAGCGATCATCGGCCGCTCGCCCGGCACGTCGGTGATCAGCCGCAGGGCGCGCAACTTCTCCAGCGCGATGGCGAGCAGTTCGACGTCCGCGCCCGGTTCGGTGACGCCGCGCCGCCAATAGCTCGCGTGCTTGGCCGCGACCATGCGCACATAGGCCAGCAACGCGTCTACCGTGACCGGGGATCCCTTGGCCGCCAAGTGTTCGGCGACCAGCAGCGTGACGTGGCCGTCAGTGCGCTGCTCGGGCATCCGCACATCGGTCAGCTCGTCGTCGGGGTCGACCATGGCAACGCCCTCGGCGCGCAACTCGGCCACCAGCCCGGTGGCGTCCTCGATCCGCCGGGAGATCGCGTGGCGCTGGCCGACCAGGTAGACGCGCTCGTCGTCGGGCAGTTCGTCGTAGTACACGACCGGGTCGTCGAGCAGCCTGCGGGTGAGCCGGTGGCGCAGGGCGCGGTTGCGCAGGTCGTCGTTGTCGGGCACCGGCTCGTGGGTCAACTCGGCGAGCCTGCGCTCGAAGTCGGGCGCGGTGATGGTCGACGGGCCGCGGTGCCCGGTGAGCAGGGCGGCGAGCACGCGGCGGTGCACGTCGTAGAGCACGTCACCCGAGTCGGAAAGATAGGCGTCCTCCTCGCCGGACACCCGGTCGAGCACACCCCAGCCGAGCAGCAGCCGCACCACCGCGACCAGATCGGAGCGTTCGTCGCGGCGACTGAGGGTGAACGAGACACCCGCGTCGGCCAGGTCCGGCTCGGCGACCGCGATCAGCACGCCCTCGGCCAGCCGACCGAGGGTGATCTGGGTGTCGGCGCGTTCCAGGACCGACAACGCCAAGCAGAGCAACACGTATCGGCGCCTGCCGAACGGCGGTTTGCCTCGGCCGTCCCTGGCCGGGTGGGTGCCGTCGGTGTTCGTCGGCGCGGACTTGAACAGCCGGACCGAGTCGGTGTCGACCTGCAACCGCCACCCGGTCTCCTGCGCGAGCCAGTCGCGCAGTTCGCTCGCATACCTGCGGACCAGGCGGATCTCGTCGTCGTCCTGGCCCGCGACCAACAGCGGCTTGACCAGCAGAGCGCGCAAGGCTTTGCGTCGCTGCTGGACCTGCTCGTCGGATGCCGTCACGCGAATACCGGGGGCCTGCTCAGGTCGACGATCTCGATGAGGTGTTCCTGTCCATGCAGGACACCGTCCTCGGTGTCGATCGCGACCGTACCGCCGTCGTCCACCAGCGACAGCCGGATCTCCATCGTGCCGTCGCCCGTGGTCGTCTTGACCTCGGTGTCGTCGGGTCGCCGAGCCGACATCGCGTCGCCGAGCAGGCCGAGGAACAGCCGGAACGCGCGGGCGTCGAGCGTGCCGAGGTCGGACAGCAGCACCGGTCCGCCCGTGGCCAGCCGCCGCCGCGCCTCGGCGACCTGCGCGGACTCGCGTTCGACGTGCGCGAGGAGCAGTCTGCGCTGCTCGTCGTGGTCGGCGATCCTGGTGGGCTTGCCGCGCCGCTCGTAGGAGCCGGTGCGGCGGAGCTGCGGGCTGATGTGCACGGCGGGCGCGTCGCGCCACGGAGTGGTGGGCGACGGTTCCACGTCGTGCCAGGCGGCGAGGGTGGGCTGGGTGACCGACAGGTGCCGCGCCGGGGTGAGTCCGAACGCCGCCCGCCACAGCCGGTGGGCCGCGTCGTCGTCCGGCGCCTCGGCGAACCAGCGGGCCAGCGCGCGGAAGTCCGCGGAGCGGTCGGACCGGCCGGAGCGGCGCTCGTTGAGGGTGGCGACGGTGTCGATGAGCTGCGTGATCGCACTCACCGCCGCGCCGCGCAACAGCCGTGCCTGCGACGGGTGCCGGGAGTCCGCCGACAGGAACCAGTCGCGCAGACCCCGCCACCGGTTGCGCCAGCCGTCGAGCGTGGCGGCGAGGGTGGTGTCGTACTCGGTGTTCGCGGTCTCGTCGTCCGGGAGATCGGGCACGGCGTCGGCGGCCTCGCGGGTGGCCGCCACGGTCAGCAGGCGGTCGACGTCGAAGCCCTCGATCCGGCCGAGCAGGGTCGCGATCTCGGCGCCCCGGTTCGCCAGGTCGGCGATGAACCGGTTGATGTAGTCGATGAGCCGCTGCTTGTAGGCGACGAACGCGGCCACGTCCCCGTCGGAGAAGTCGATCACGCGGCGCAGCGACGCCATGAACGCCTGCGCGTTGTCGGCCAGGCCGGTGAACCGCTCGGCCAGGCCGAGCAGCAGCAGGTGCAGCTTCGCCGGGTCGAGATCGACCGAGTCGACGGCGGCCAGTTCGGCCAGTGCGCGGAGCTGGCCCGCGATGTCGGCCAGCGCCACCGACTGAAGCGCGCCCCGCCTGCCGATGGCCTCCTCGTAGACAGCGATCGCCTCCTCGGCAGCCTGACCCGCCGAGGTGAGCTGGTAGAGGTACCGGGCGCGGTGGAAGTCGGCGACCGTGGTGACCCGCCCGGTGTCCGGGTCGGCGCGCAGGTTGCCCCACCCGACGAGCTGGTCGAGCGCGGCACCGACCGGCTCGGCGTCGCCTGGCCTGCCGAGATCGGCGGCCACGTCCTCCGGGCGCATGTGCACGATGAACCGGTCGCGCGCGCGGGCGAAGGTCCGCAGCACGTCCCGGTACAGCGCCTCGTTGGGCGTGCCCAAGTGCGCGAACGGCTGCCGGGACGCGCCGGTACCCGTGGTCATGGCAACCATTGTGACGGCAGGCCCCGACAGTCTCGCCAGCACCCGCGCACGTCGGCTCGATCGGACTACCGGGACTCTTGTCCGGCTGTGCCGAACAAGAGTCCCGGTGTGCAGCCGGGGACCATGCCTGTCTTGTGGCGGACAACGGGGTTCGGGCATGGTCGCCGGATGGTTTCTCGCGGGGTTCGCGTCGAGGTGGGGACATGGCGTTGAAGTGGCTGCTGCTGGACGACCGGACCGTCGACGCGGTGTGCGCGTTGGCATCCGCGTCCTGGGAGCCGGCCGAGCTCGATCGGACGTGGCGGCGGGTCGGCTGGTCGGACGGCGACAAGTCGCCAGCTGACCAGGTGTTCGCGCAGTACGAGTTCATGCTCTGGTCGGGGCAGCACTGGGTGCGCGCGGGAATGGCGCCGGACCTGGACCGGATCACCAGCCTCGGGCTGGACTTCGCGCTGTACTTCGATCCCGACGACCGTTCGGCGACCCTGCCCGAGGCCGAACGCCGCCGAATCGAGGAACTGGCCGCGGGCCGACTGCTGCACATGGTGCCGCCGTCGCGCGGCTTCGTGGATCCCGACTACCGCGCCCAGGATCTGGCCGAGTTCCTCGACGACGTCGAACCAGGCGACGCGGCCGCCGCGATCCCCCAGGCCGATCCTCCGGCCCCGGCAGGCCAGGATTGGCTTGGTGACGGGGAAGCCGGTCGCGCCGCGTTCGACGGGGCGTGGCGGCACGCGTGCGGGATGGTCTCGAATCGGCTGGGTGCCCCGGAAATCTCCGGCACCCACTTCGACGACGGCCTGCACCACGCGATGTGGCGGGTGGATTCCCGGGTCGTGGCCGTGGCGCAGGGCGAGGACTTCGACTCCTACAGCCTCTACTCGGCCGGATCGCTGCTGGTCACCGACTTCCCGCCGAACACTCCCCTCCCGGTCGGCAACGCGTTCTACGGCCTGTTCGAAGGTGACGCCCACTAGGCAGTGTCTCGAAGTCCGTACCGGTCAACATCGGCAGTGATGCGCGGTCTCGGCGTGTCGTTGATCAAATAGGCGAGGTCTCCGGTAGATCGATCAACGACCAAGAAGATCGAGAACACCGGA
>NZ_JBQTHF010000089.1:0-32329 GCF_052390155.1 Actinokineospora sp.
GTCTTCGCCAACACCCCGATCGAGATTCGGTCGGGGAGCCGCTCCAGAGCAGCCTTCACCTCACGTGTCACACCAGCCACGCGACGATCCTAGCCCATGTCGATCACTTAAGGCAGTGACATTGGGGTCTGGGGGGTCGCCCCCCAGAACAATGACCTACCGGACCCGCGAGCGCCCCCCGCGAGCATCGCGGAATATCCGGTAGGCCGCCCGGCATGTCGGTGCGCTCGATGCCGGGCGGCCCATCTCCCCGGTCCCCACCGGTGTTTCCACTATGGGGGGAGATTGGGTGGGATGCCAGGCGGGGGGAGTGGATTCCCCCATTCGTGGCATGGATTGAGGTTGCCGGTGTCTGGATGGTGAGAAACGATCACGCAGGTCAGAGATCTGCCGTCGGGGCCTACGGAGGTACGTAAGATGGGTGCGGAGCTGCGTGAAGGGCTCGGACAGGCGTGGGCGATGGTGGCCACGTTCGTGCCGAAGCTCCTGGGATTCTTCATTGTGCTGCTGGTCGGTTGGCTGATTGCCAAGGGTGTGTCCAAGGCGTTGTCGGTGGTGATGGGGAAGCTGGGATTCGGCAGGCTGATGGAGCGGACCGGAATGTCCGGTTTGGTCCGCAGTTCGGGAGTGGACGTCGGTGTGATCCTGGTGAAGTTGGTCTACTACTTCATTCTGTTGATCGCGCTGCAGTTGGCGTTCGGCGTGTTCGGTCCGTCGAACCCGGTGAGCCAGTTGCTCAATGAGGTCATCGCGTTCCTGCCGCGCATTCTGGTGGCCATCGTGCTCGTCGTGGTGGCGGCGGCGGTGGGGCGAGTGGTGCGCGATCTCATCACCAGCGCACTGGGCAACCGGCCGTTCGCGCCGATGTTGGGCACGATCGCGTACGTCTTCATCATCGCTTTCGGCGTGATTGCGGCACTGAACCAGGTGAACATCGCCACCTCGGTGACGACGCCCGTGCTGATCACCGTCCTTGCCACGATCGGCGGCATCATCGTCGTCGGCCTTGGTGGCGGACTGGTCCGGCCGATGCAGGATCGCTGGGGCGGCTGGCTGGAGCGCGCGCAGGCCGAGATGGGGTCCGGCAAGGGCGCCCCGCAGCCGCGGGTCGAGACCGCGCCGACCGACGCGCCGACGCCTGCGGCGGGCATCGAGCGGCAGACGTCCGCGCACGGTCGCTGATCACCTGACCGAACGGCACCGGACCTGGTCCACGGGTCCGGTGCCGTTCCACGTATTGACGCCAGAGATGAAGGCACCCTCATCCTGTTCGGCGAAAACGTTCATGTCCGGGTGGCAGCGTCGCCCGGCATGATCGCTGATGGAACGCGGACCGCGCGGCGGATGGGCGCGGTGCTGCTGGGTGGCACGCTCGCGCTGAGCGTGGCCAGCGTGGCGGTGCCCGCGCTGATCGACCACCCGCTCACCACCGGCCGGGGCGAGGTGCGGCTCTATCTCGACGTTGTCGAGGAGGCCAACCTGCCGACCTGGTGGAGTACGGCGCTGCTGGTGATCAGCGCCGTCGCGTTCGGGATCGTCTGCGGCTTCGCCCGGGCGGCCCGCGTGCCCGGAGCGTGGACGTGGGGGGTGGGGGCGGGGGTGCTCGCGGCGCTGTCCCTGGACGACCACACGCAGCTTCACGAGCGGCTCGACCGGGTCGGCGCGCAGTTGGTGCGGTACGAGACGTTCCCGTTCTACTGGCTGCTGCCCGGCGTGGCGGCCGGTGTCCTGGTCGCGGGGGCGATGCTGCTGCTCGCCGTTCGGTTGCGCGGGCCCGCGCGGCAGTGCCTTGTCGCCGGGTGCGGCCTGCTGCTGGCGTCGGCGCTGGGCGGCGAACTCGCGCAGGGACTGCTGCTCTCCGGCGGCGAGACCGGCCCGCGCTACGTGCTCACCTACCACGCGGAGGAACTCGGGGAGAACCTCGGCGTGCTGTTCATGCTGGCCGCCGCGCTGCTGTCGGTGCGGGCGGAACGGACCGGCGGCGCGCTGGTGCTGCGCTACCGGGAGGCGGGGGTGTCGCGCCCGTCACCGCGACACCGCCCCCGATCAGGCCGAACCCGGATCGGACGTTTGCGGACCCGCTGCCGAGACGTCGTCGATGCGGTACTTGCGGGCCGCTTCGACCACCGTCGTCCGCGCGACCTCACCGCGTCGGGCCAGGGCGGCCAGTACGCCCACGGTGATCGACTCGGCGTCGACCAGGAAGTGGCGGCGGGCGGCCGGGCGAGTGTCGGAGAAGCCGAAGCCGTCGGTGCCCAGGGTGAGCATGTCGGTGGGTACCCACGGGCGGATGAGATCCGGCACCGCGCTCATCCAGTCCGACACCGCGACCACCGGGCCCGCGGCGGCGGACAGCACCGACGTCACGTACGGCACGCGTGGCTCGGCCTCCGGGTGCAGCAGGTTGTGCCGTTCGATGTCGACCGCGTCGCGGCGGAGTTCGGACCAGGACGTGGCCGACCAGACATCGGCGTGCACGGCCCACTCGTCGGCGAGGAGTCGCTGGGCCTTGAGGGCCCACGGCATCGACACCCCCGAAGCCAGGATCTGCGCCACGGGACCGCTGCCCCCGGCCGCGGACTGGTAGCGGTACAGGCCGCGCAGCAGGCCCTCGACGTCGAGGGCCGCGGGCTCGGCGGGCTGCTGGTACGGGTCGTTGTAGACGGTGAGGTAGTAGAAGATGTCCTCGGTCTGCTCCCCGTACATCCGGCGCAGGCCGTCCTTGACGATGTGCGCGATCTCGAACGACCACGCCGCGTCGTAGGCCACCACCGCCGGGTTCGTCGCGGCCAGCAGCAGCGAGTGCCCGTCGTTGTGCTGCAGGCCCTCGCCGGTCAGCGTGGTGCGGCCCGCGGTGGCGCCCAGCACGAACCCGCGCGCCATCTGGTCGGCAGCCGCCCACAGGCTGTCGCCGGTGCGCTGGAAACCGAACATCGAGTAGAAGATATAGATCGGGATCATCGGCTCGCCGTGCGTGGCGTACGAGGTGCCCGCCGCGGTGAACGACGCGGTCGAGCCCGCCTCGTTGATGCCCTCGTGCAGGATCTGGCCCTGCTCGCTCTCCTTGTAGGACAACATGAGCGAGGCATCGACCGAGGTGTAGAGCTGGCCCTGCGGGTTGTAGATCTTCTGCGTCGGGAACATCGAGTCCATGCCGAACGTGCGCGCCTCGTCCGGGATGATCGGCACGATCCGGTGCCCGATCTCCGGGTCCTTGGCCAGGTCGCGAACCAGCCGGACGAAGGCCATCGTGGTGGCGACCTCCTGCTTGCCCGACCCGCGCTTGATCACGTCGTAGACCTTGTCGCCGGGCAGCACCAGGGCCTTGGCCTTCGAGCGCCGCTCGGGCAGGTAGCCGCCGAGTTGGCGGCGCCGCTCCTGCAGGTACTGGATCTCCGGCGCGTCCTGGCCGGGGTGGTAGTACGGCGGCAGGTACGGGTCGCGCTCCAGGTCGGCGTCGCTGATCGGGACGCGCAACGTGTCCCGGAACTGCTTGAGGTCCTCCAGGGTCATCTTCTTCATCTGGTGCGTGGCGTTGCGCGCCTCGAAGTGCGGCCCCAGGTTGTAGCCCTTGATCGTCTTCGCCAGGATCACCGTCGGCTGGCCGTGGTGCTCGGTGGCCGCCTGGTAGGCCGCGTAGACCTTGCGGTAGTCGTGCCCGCCGCGCTTGAGGTTCCAGATCTCCTGGTCGGTCATCGGCGTGACCAGTTCCTTGGTCCGCGGGTCGCGGCCGAAGAAGTGCTCGCGGACGAACGCGCCGTCGTTGGCCTTGTAGGTCTGGTAGTCGCCGTCCGGCGTCCGGTTCATCAGGTTGACCAGCGCGCCGTCGCGGTCGGCGTGCAGCAGCGAGTCCCACTCGCGGCCCCAGATGACCTTGATGACGTTCCAGCCCGCGCCGCGGAAGAACGCCTCCAGCTCCTGGATGATCTTGCCGTTGCCGCGGACCGGGCCGTCGAGGCGTTGCAGGTTGCAATTGATCACGAAGGTCAGGTTGTCGAGCTGCTCGTTCGCCGCCACGTGGATCAGCCCGCGCGACTCCGGCTCGTCCATCTCGCCGTCGCCGAGGAACGCCCAGACCCGCTGGTCGGCGGTGTCGGCGACGCCGCGGTCGTGCAGGTAGCGGTTGAACCGCGCCTGGTAGATCGCGTTCATCGGGCCAAGGCCCATCGACACCGTGGGGAACTCCCAGAAGTCCGGCATCAGCCGCGGGTGCGGGTAGGACGGCAGCCCGCCGCCGGGGCCCGCGTGCGACAGCTCCTGGCGGAACCCGTCGAGCTGCGCCGTGGAGAGCCTGCCCTCCAGGAAGGCGCGCGCGTAGATGCCGGGGGAGGCGTGGCCCTGCACGTAGATGTGGTCGCCGCCGCCCGGGTGGTCCTTGCCGCGGAAGAACCAGTTGAAGCCGACCTCGTAGAGCGCGGCCGACGAGGCGTAGGTCGAGATGTGACCGCCGACACCGACCCCCGGCCGCTGCGCGCGGTGCACGGTCATCGCCGCGTTCCAGCGGATCCACGCCCGGTAGCGGCGCTCGACCTCCTCGTCGCCCGGGAACCACGGCTCCCGCTCGGTCGGGATCGTGTTGACGTAGTCCGTGCTGGTCAGCGGGGGTACCCCGACGTGGCTCTCCCTGGCGCGCTCCAGCAGCCGCAGCATCAGGTACCGCGCGCGCTGCTGCCCGCCACCGGCCAGCGCGGCGTCGAACGACTCAAGCCACTCCGCGGTCTCCTCAGGATCGATGTCCGGGAGGTGCGCCGCGAGGCCGTCGCGGATGACGTGCACCCGCTCGGGCGCGCCTGTGCCGCCGGTGCTGCTGTTCTGGGTGGCCACCTGGAGCTCCAGCCTGCGTCGAGGTCAACTGGTCCGCGCGCGGATTACGCGCGCGCGGGGGACACTCTGCCATGTTCGTCTGAATCGACACTGACGTCATCGTTACTGCTCAGTACTGGTGCGTAGGGTCGCATTCGGCGGGCAGGCGGGCACCCGTTGCGGCGTGTCGCAGAGCAGACGGTTGCGCAGGTGGCCACTGTCAGTGTTCGCTATCGCCTAACCGAACAGGCAGAAGGCGGTTGACGGGCGCCGATCAGGCTCCCGGAGATCGCGACAGCAACTGGAGGAGTGAAACCGTGGTGGCCGCGGGAGATGCCGTTAACACCGGCGTCGCCGACAAGCTTGGGATCGACAAAGGCATTGTTGTCCAGGAGATCGGCTGGGACGAGGACGTCGACGACGCCGTACGTGCCGCCGTCGAGGAGCGCGTCGGCTCCGACCTCCTCGACGAGGACGCCGACGAGGTGGTCGACGTCGTCCTGCTCTGGTGGCGCGAAGACGACGGAGACCTCGTCGACGCGCTGATGGACGCCATCGGCCCGCTCGCCGAGAACGGCGTGATCTGGGTGCTCACCCCGAAGACCGGGCGTCCCGGCCACGTCGAGCCCAGCGATATCGCCGAGGCGGTGCCCACCGCCGGGCTCGCCCAGACCTCCAGCATCAGCGTCGGCAACGACTGGTCCGCCACGCGGCTGGTGTCACCCAAGTCGGTGAAGACCAAGCGTTAGTCCACGAGCTGAACACCCGGACGCACAGCCGTCCGGGTGGCTTACGCTGTGCTACGCACACTTTCGGCGTGGTAGTCGCGCCCACACCCAGGAGGATGCCGAGTATGGCGGTCGAAGTCGGCAAGAAGGCCCCGGATTTCACGCTCAACGACTCCAACAAGCAGCCGGTCACCCTCTCCAGCTTCCAGGGTGCGAAGAACGTGCTGCTGGTGTTCTACCCGTTCGCGTTCAGCGGAATCTGCACGGGCGAACTGTGCCAGGTCCGCGACGAACTGGCGGAGTACTCGGACAGCAACGTCCAGGTCATCGGCGTCTCCGTGGACACCCCGTTCAGCCTCAAGGCGTGGGCGGACCAGCAGGGCTATGAGTTCCCCCTGCTGTCGGACTTCTGGCCGCACGGCGAGGTCGCCAAGACCTACGGCGTGTTCAACGAGGACCACGGCCTCGCCGTGCGCGGCACCTTCCTCATCGACACCGAGGGCGTAGTCCGGTTCGTCGAGATCAACGGCCCCGGCGAAGCCCGCGACCAGGACGCCTGGAAGAAGGCCGTCTCGGCGCTGTAGACGTCCATTGCCGGTGTCGGGCAGCGTCCTGGCACCGGACACGGGCGCATAGCTCAGCGGGAGAGCACTCGGTTTACACCCGAGCGGTCGCAGGTTCGAATCCTGCTGCGCCCCCGGCCTCGGCCGACCCATGTTCGCGGATTGCGCGAACCGGGTCGGCCGTTTCCATTCCCGGGGGGCCGAGCCCCCGGGACCCCCACGGTGCGTCCATTCCCGACCCAGCGTGGTTCGCTCGCCTGCGGCTCGCATCGAGTACGTAACCAATGGCAGGGTCGCCCATGGTGCGGTACGTCATGAACCAGCGGGGCTTGGCGCTTCGCGCCGTGAGGGTGGGTAACCAATTGTGTGGTCGACAGCATTCGCCGGGGCAACTGGATTACCGTTGGCGGGCGGGTTCGAGATCGGGGTCCTCGTCCACCTTGGCCGGGGTCGGGACCGTGAGGATGGCCGACAAGGGAGCGGCGGCCTTGGCCTTCTTGCGCTTCTTGACGAAGTACACGATCAGGCCGACGACGATGACCGCGCCCAGCAGGCCGACCGCGCCGACGTTCAGGGCGCTCTCGATGCGCTTCGCGGCTTCGCCGAGGGCTGCGCCGATGCTGATGTGCAGGGCCGACCAGCAGGCCGCCCCCGCGAGGACGGCGGGCAGGAACTTGCGGTACGGCAGGCCGGACGTGCCCGCCGCGGCCGGGGTCAGGGTGCGGACGACAGGCATGAAGCGGGCGAAGAACACTGCCCAGGCACCTCGGCGGCGGAGGATGTCGGTGGCCTTGTCCCAGCCGTCGACGCCGTATTTCTGGATGAGTTTGGTCTCGCGGAGCCGGGGACCGAACCGGCGGCCGATGGTGAAGCCGATCGAGTCACCGATGCCCGCGCAGACCGTGACCACGGCCCACAGCACCAGGAACCTCGGCACGTTGGTGACCGTGGTGGCCGCGATGAGCAGGCCGCCCTCGCCCGGCGCGATGAAGCCGAGGCCGACGGTGCACTCGGCGAGCACGAGACCGCCGGTGGCGGCGACCAGGGCAGGCTGCGGAAGCGCCTGGAGCCATTCGAGAACGTCGGTCAGCAAGGCCACGGTCGGATTCCCCTCCACAGACCGGCGCCGGCCTGTCCGACGCCGCACGAAGTGTCTCGGTTGGAGGGAGCATGTCGTAACGAGGTTCCCACCGAGATCCCCCCGGGATCTGATTCGGTGGTCACCCCCTGGTCGTACGCCTCACCGCTGGAGCAGTGCGCTGATCTCCTGGCTCGCCGTCCCGGCCTCGGCCAGGTGGCGCAGGTTCTCCGGGACCTGCTCGCCCCGGTGCTCGACGGCCTGGGTGTAGAGGCGGCCCGCGCGGTAGGACGAGCGGACCAGCGGCCCGGCCATCACCCCGGCGAACCCGACGCGCTCGGCGGTTTCCTTGTGCGCCAAGAACTCCTCGGGCCGCACCCACCGGTCGATCGGGTGGTGGCGCAGGCTGGGCCGCAGGTACTGGGTGATGGTGATGATGTCGCAACCGGCGTCGCGGAGGTCTTGGAGGGCTTCGGTGACCTCGTCGGCGGTCTCGCCCATGCCGAGGATCAGGTTCGACTTGGTGATCAGGCCGAAGTCGCGCGCCCGGGTGATGACGTCGAGGGAGCGCTCGTAGCGGAACGCCGGGCGGATGCTCTTGAAGATCCGCGGCACCGTCTCCAGGTTGTGCGCGAGCACCTGCGGCCGGGAGCCGAACACCTCGGCGAGCTGGTCGGGCTCGGCGTTGAAGTCGGGGATCAGCAGCTCGACGCCGGTGCCCGGGTTCATCGCGTGGATCTGGCGGACCGTCTCGGCGTAGAGCCAGGCGCCACCGTCGGCCAGGTCGTCGCGGGCGACGCCGGTGATCGTGGAGTAGCGCAGGCCCATCGCCTGCACCGACTCGGCGACCCGGCGCGGCTCCTCCCGGTCGAACTCGGCGGGCTTGCCGGTGTCGATCTGGCAGAAGTCGCAGCGCCGGGTGCACTGGTCGCCGCCGATGAGGAAGGTGGCCTCGCGGTCCTCCCAGCACTCGTAGATGTTGGGACAGCCCGCTTCCTCGCACACCGTGTGCAGGCCCTCGCGGCGGACCAGGCCCTTGAGTTCCCGGAACTCGGGCCCCATCTTCGCCCGCGTCTTGATCCACGAGGGCTTCTTCTCGATCGGAGTCTGGCTGTTGCGCACTTCCAGGCGCAGCATCTTCCGACCCTCAGGCGCAACCGTCACGCCGCTCAGGCTACGCCCCGGCCGCTGGTGACCGGTGTCACGCGGGTCACGCCGGGTCCGGCGAAACCCCGGTCTGCTCGGCGGTGCGCTCCCACAATGTCCGGCCGAGGTCGGGGTTGAGCGCCGCTGCCCGCGGCTTGGCCGGGCCGGGCGCGCCGAACATCTCGCGCGGTCCGGTCGGTCCGAAGTACTCGCCGCCCGTGACGTCGGGCGCGGTGGCGGCGTAGAGCTGGGGGAGGGTGCCGCGCGCGAGGGACTGGGTGACCAGCTTGTTGCCGAAGCCCACGACCTTGGTGATCGCCGCGCCGATCGGGCCCTTGACGCGCAGCCGGGCCGAGTTCGTGGCCAGCTCCGTTTCGGTCACTCCCGGGTGCGCGGCCACGCTCACCAGGTCCAGGTCTGCGGCCCTGGCGCGCCGGTCCAGCTCGATCGCGAAGAGCAGGTTGGCGAACTTGGACTGGCAGTACGCGGCGGCCGCGCCGTAGCGGCGGCGCTCGAAGTGCAGGTCGTCCAGGTCGAGCCCCTTGCCGCGGTGGGCGAGGCTCGACAGGGTGACCACCCGGGCGCCCGGGACCAGCGCGGGCATCAGCAGCCAGGTCAGCGCGGCGTGGCCGAAGTGGTTGGTGCCGACCTGGGTCTCGAAGCCGTCTGCGGTGGTGGACTTCGGGGTCCCCATCACGCCCGCGTTGTTCATCAGCACGTGCAGGCGGTCGCCCGTCAGTTCGCGGACCTCGGCGGCCACCTTGCGGACCGACGCCAGGTCGGCGAGGTCGAGCCGCACCAGCTCGGCCGCGCCGTCGACCTTGGCCACGGCCGCGCGGCCGCGGTCGAGCGAACGGCACGCCATGAGCACGTGCGCGCCCTTG
Organism: Actinokineospora sp.; assembly: GCF_052390155.1. NCBI lineage: Bacteria > Bacillati > Actinomycetota > Actinomycetes > Pseudonocardiales > Pseudonocardiaceae > Actinokineospora > Actinokineospora sp. Next base: position 9,203 of record NZ_JBQTHF010000089.1, read on the forward strand.
GCGGCGAGCACCTGCGCGCTGCGCAGGCCGAGGCCCGAGTTGGCGCCGGTGATCAGCACCGTCTTGCCGGTCTGGTCGGGGATGTCGGTCTCGGACCAGCTCATCGCACGTCTCCTCGGGTCATGTATCGATCATATGGACCCGAGCTGAGAGCCGGTTCAGGCGCTGGCCACGAGCCTGCGGAAGAGTTGCTCGACCGGGCTGCGCCGCCTGCTCGCCTGCCGCGGCGGCGTGCTGCGGAGCAGGGTGAGGAACGCCGCGCCCACCCGGGTGATCTCGATCCGGGACTCGTACGGCTCGGCGAGGCCCGCGGCCAGCGCGAGCATGCGCTGTTCGGCTGCCACCGCCGGACGCAGCGCGCCCGCGTAGTTGTCGGCGTTGGCGTCGAGCAGCCTGCGCAGCACCGGGAACTCGGCCGCGGTGGTCCGCCACGCCCGCGACACCGCGTCGACCAGGTCGATCGACGGGTCGCGCTCGGCATCGGCCTGCGCGAGGCCGACCCGGCCGGTCAGCTTCATGGTCCACTGGTAGTGCAGCGCGAGCAGCAGGTCCGCGGGCCTGGCGAACACCTCGGCGACGCCGGGCACCTCCACGAACGGCAGCGGGCCCTCGGTATTGTGCCGGGCGGCGCGCAGCACCGCGTCGAGCGCGTCGCGCCTGCGGTAGAAGTCATTCCAGCTCATGGCATCCCCTCGCAGGCTCCGTGATGCCGCTCGCGGACGCCCTGTGTCATTGATTCGCTCGCAGGCTCGCTCATGGCATCCCCTCGCAGGCTCCGTGATGCCGCTCGCGGACGCCCTGTCGTGACCTCGGTCATACCGTGGGTTTGCGGCATACCATCGGTATGGACTGATGTCGCCAACCTACCACGGGTACGTACCGTCGGTATGTCGTACGGTTGTGAGCGTGCCGACAGCGCAGTCGCGAAGAGTGGACTACAGCGAGTCGACCAGGCAGGCCCTGGTCGACTCGGCTGTCGAGCTGTTCACCAAACGGGGTTACGCGGCGACCTCGCTCGACGCCATCGCCAAGCGCGCCCGGGTCACCAAAGGCGCGCTGTACCACCACTTCAGCGGAAAGCAGGCGCTGTTCGAGGCCGCCTTCGACGCCGTGGAGAAGGTCGTCCTGGCTCGCCTCGGCGAGGTCGTCGCGGGCCCCGGCACCGCCTGGGAGCGGGCGATGAGCGGCCTGCACGCCTACATTAAGGTCTGCCTGGAGCCCTCCTACCAGCGGATCGCCATCCACGAGGGCCCGGTCGTGATGGGCTGGGAGCGCTGGCGCGAGGCCGAGGAGCAATACAGCTTCGGCCTGGTCCGCGCCGCCGTCGAGTCGCTGGTCGCGGCGGGTGAGATCGAGGACCTGCCGGTCGAGGTCACCGCCCGCATCCTGTTCGGCGCGCTGTCCACGGGCGCGACGATCATCGCGGGCGCCGCCGACCCGAAGAAGGCGGGCGCCGAGGTCGCCACCACCATCACGCGGGTGTTGGAGGGCATGCGCAAGCGACCCGCCCAGGAGCCGGACCCCGAGCCCGCGCCGTCGCGCCGCTTCCGTCGCTAACGGAACCCGGTGCGCGGCCGATCATCCCGACAGGTGCCGTGCGCGGAAGGGTCCCGATGTCGTCGTCTGTGCAGGTCCGCGCGCCCGCGGACGATCGGCCGGTGTCGTCCGACCCCACGACAGCCATTCTGCTCCGCCTGCGCACCTATCGGCCCGATGTGCTGGCGCTGTTCGCGCTCTCGGTGGCGTGGCGGCAGGCGGCTTCGCCGGGATGTTCTATGGACAAGACATCAAGTGGCACCACGTCACGATGTTGGTGTCGTGGTGCGCGATGTTCGTGATCGGACTTGCCGAACACCGGCGTAGGCGGCGCTGGTCGACGTACGGCCGGGCCCTGGCGGACACCCGACCGTGGCGCCGATCGACTGCCCGCGTGGCCAGTCGGCGCTGGTGGCCTGCCGTGGTCGAGGTGGACGACGTCGGGGTGCTGCGGGTGATCGGCATGCCGTCCGCCCATCGCTTCCTGATCGCCCGCACGGGTGCGGTGTGGGTGGCTGGGCCCGACGCGGCGGGATGGGCGCTGGTGCGGGTCGACGGCTCGCACGAGCCGTTCCTCGCCCGGCTGGTTCGCGGGCCCCGCCGGATCGCCGCGCTGAGCGAGGCGCCGGAGGTGACTGAGCGGTGGGCGCGGAGTCTGCGGGCGCGGGCGTTCGGACGGCTGGACCGGCGGCTGCCCGCACTGGTCGCGGCGGGGGAGTGGACCCGGGTCGACGCGGTGCTCGGACCGTGGCGAACCAGGCTGGACGGCACGGCGCGGGCACACGGCGCTATCCGGCTCGCCGACGGCCGGGTCATGGCCGTCACCATGCCGAGAGCGGCGGTGGACCTGCTCGGCACCGTCTGGGAGACCGGCGCGCTGTGGTTCGCGGGGACGCCGGAGCCCGGGTTGACGCTGGCGGCGGGCTTCCCCGGCTACCCGCTGCTCGCCGTGGCGAGGCTCAGCTCAGGGCGAACGTGACGCCCGGGCTGGTGGGTTCGGCCGGGCTCAGCCAATGCTCGTCGATGGGCAGGGTGCCCTCCAGCGCGGCCAGCACCGCGTCGCGGGCGAGGGGGAGGACTTCGGCGACCGACACCGGGCGGCCGAGTTCCCTGGTGAGCGAGGTGACCCCGGCGTCGCGGATGCCGCAGGGGACGATGCGGTCGAAGGCGCTCAGGTCGGCGTCGCAGTTGATCTCGAAGCCGTGCATGGTGACGCCGCGCTGCACGCGGATGCCGATCGCGGCGATCTTGCGCTCCGGGCGGGTGTCGTCGGCGGCGAGCCACACGCCGCTGCGGCCCTCGACGCGGCCAGTGGGCACGCCAAGGCCCGTGCACACGGCGATCAGCGCCTCCTCGATCCGGCGCACGTACCGCACGACGTCCACCGGGTCGGCCAGCTTGACGATCGGGTATCCGACGAGCTGGCCGGGACCGTGCCAGGTGATCTTGCCGCCGCGGTCGACATCGATCACCGGGGTGCCGTCGTCCGGCCGCTCGTCTGGCGCGGTGCGCTTGCCCGCGGTGTAGACCGACGGGTGTTCGAGCAGCAGCAGCGTGTCGTCGCCGTCGTCCTCGGCGCGGGCCAGCGCGAGCTCGCGCTGCAGGTCCCAGGCTTCGAGGTAGTCGATCGTGCCGACTTCGCGCACGGCCACGGGGCGGGCGGCCGCGCGGCAGGAGATGTCCGGGGTCACGCGGTCGACCCTACGCCGCGGGCGGGCAGCAGCCGCAGGGCCACGGCCGTCATCAGGCCCAGCCCGACCACGCCGAGGGTCGCGCCGAGCACGTCGGTGAGCCAGTGCACGTCCAGGATGATTCGGCACGCCGCGGCCACCGTGACCGCCGCGACCGACCACCACACCGCCGCGCGCACCCGTTCGCGCGCCAGCCACGCGGTCAGCACCACCGCGGTGAACCCCACCGACGCCACGGAAACCACGTGCCCGCTGGGAAAGCTGAAGTCCGGGTACTCGCGCGGCCGGGAGCGCTCGAACAGCGGCTTGGCCAGCGACACCGCGCGACACACCGCGAGCAGCAGCGTCGCGCGCAGCAGCAGCCCGGAGAGCCCGCGCCGCCGCGTCACGAACGACGCCACCAGCAGCGCCAGCGCGGCGGCCACCGGCAGGACGGGCCCGAGCACCGCGCTCACCACGAACGCCACCCGTCCGGCCGTGTCCCGCCACCCGCCGCCGAGGGAGTCGGCCACGAGCCGGTCGACGCCAGGCGCCGGGCCGGACACGGTCACCCCGAGCAGGAGGAACGCCACCAGCAGCAGCGCGCCGAACGCGACGGTCCGCCTCACCGGCTCTCGATCGCGGCGAGCGCGTCCGCTACGGTATCGAACGCGAACTGAAAACCGTTGTCCCGCAACACTTTCGGCACCAGGTGCTGGTTGCGCAGGATCTCCCCGGCCAGCTCGCCGAGCGCGACCCGCAGCGCGATCTTGGGCACGGTGAACACCGCGGGGCGGTGCTTCACGCGGCCGAACGCGGCGGTGAACTCGGCATTGGTGGCGGGGGTTGGCCCGGTGAGGTTCACCGGGCCGGAGATGTCGTTGCGCAGCAGGAAAACCAGCGCGTCGATCTCGTCGTCGAGGTGGATCCACGGCATGTACTGCTTGCCGCTGGCCAGTCTCCCGCCGAGCCCGAGGGCGAACAGCGGGCGCAGCGGCCCGAGCAGGCCGCCGCTAGGAGACAGCACCAGCCCCGTGCGGGCCAGCGCGACCCGGGCTCCGCCCGCCCGCGCGGGCTCGGTGGCGGCCTCCCACTGGGCACACATCTCGGCGAGGAAACCCTCGCCCGCCGGATGGCGCTCGTCGACCGGGCCGACGCCGGTGTCGCCGTAGTAGCCCACCGCGGAACCGTTGACCAGCACTGGAATCCGGTGCTCCGCGACCGCGGCGGCGAGCACCTCGGTCGGCTCGACGCGGCTGTCGAGCAGCACCTGCTTGCGGGCCTGGCTCCACCGCTTGTCGCCGATGCCCGCGCCGCACAGGTTGACCACCGCGTCGACGCCGTCGAGGGCGCCCGCGTCGATCCGGCCCGCGGGCGGGTCCCAGCCGCGCTCATCCGGTGCCTGCGGCGCCCGCCGCACCAGGCGCAGCACGTCGTCGCCGTCCTGGCGGAGCCTGGCGACGAGAGCGGTCCCGATGAGGCCGGACGAACCGGCGACGACTACGCGCATGCGCTGATCGTCCCGAACATCCGGTTGGCCCGCACATCCGGGTGACCTGGATTACGCCGCGTCACCCGGTCCGTGTCGCCGTGCGCAGTCTGCGAACCAGATCCGACCGGCTCACCGGGGAAACGAGCACGTGGCGCCCGTCCGGGCCGTCGACCACCTCGGTGACGTACCGCCCCTGGACCGTGTCGACATAGTGCACACCGATGCCCGTCCGCCGCCCCACCGGGTCGCGCAGGGCCGCGTACAGCTCCCCCGAGCCGGTTTCCGCGAGTTCGGTCCGGGCGCGGACGGCGCGGGCCTCGACGCTCGCCCGGCGGTGCCCGACGCCACTGTCGGAGCGTCGACTGCCGTCCGGGGTGGTCGCCAGCAAGTCACCCTGTGACACCCGGACCGCGCCGCCCCGGCCCGGCGGCACGTCCGGTGCCTGCGCGACCAGGGTCGCGGCCAGCTTCACCGCCGGGGTCCGGTCCAGCCAGACCGTGTCGCCGTCCTTGATCGCGAGCACCGCCTCGCGGCCGATCGCGCCGGTCAGCACGCCGATAGTCCGCGTGCCGTCGCTGAGCCAGCCGAAGAACGCGACGTCCGCGTGGCACAGCACGCGCAGGGACGCCGCGACCTCGACATCGAGCCTCCCGAGCCGGTCCAGCCAGCCCAGCCGGGCGCACTCGGCCCGAGCCCGCGTGTCGAGCGCGCCGTTCTCCGCGCGCGGACGCCATCCTGGCGGCGGGGCGAGTACCAGCGGCAACTCGCCGACACCCTCGGCGCGCAGGACCCGGTCGAGCGTCTCGACCGGCATCGCGACGGGTCTGGGCAGTACCAAGTGGTCAGCCGCCGATGACCGGGGGCGCGGTGATCTGGTCGGTGCCGAAGATGTCCTCGGGGTCGTGCTCGTGGAGGAACGCGGGCAGGGCGTGCTCGTAGTCCTCGCCGCCGTCGCCGCGCGCCCCGCCCATGCCACCTGCGCCACCCAGCGGCTGGCCGCCCCGATTCCCGCCGCGCGCAGGGCCATCGGCGGCTCGCTGGCCGGGGTAGCCCGACTCGGGGCGTTGCCCGGCCCGCGCTCCGGGTTCGGCGCCGGAGCCCGCCGGGTTGCGGGTGCCAGGCCCGCCGCGCCCGTCCCCCGTGCCGGGGCCGACGCCGGGGAGTCGGGACCCGGGTCGTGCGTCGGGTGCCTGGCCGGAGGTGCTTGAGCCGGGACGCGGTGTCGGGTCGGGGCGTGCGCCGGGAGGTGTCTGACCAGGGGTGCGTCCGCCGGGTGGGCGCAGGCCGGGTGGCAGGGGTGTGGGCCCTTGCGTCGGCGGGGGAGTCGGCGGGCCGCTGGTGGGTGGCTGGGGGCCACCGGTCGGCGGGACGTACTGCTGCGGGATCACCCCGGACGCGGGCCCCTGCGACCACGCCGACTGGGTGGTCCGCCCGTCGACCTGGTCAACAGTCGGGCGCCCGTTGCCGTCGTCCGGTCCGCCCGGTGGTGGTTCGGTGGGCGGTGGCGCCACGCCGACCGGCGCGGAGGCGACGATGAGGGTGCCGAAGGTGTCGGGCATGTTGTCGGCGTTGTAGGTGCTCGCGTCCTCGTAGCCGGTCATCACGTCGACATTGCGCTGGCTGGCGGTGAAGTGGTCGCGTAGCCCGTTCTGGTAAGTGGCCACCTCGCCGGTCGAGAACACCACCTGCCATCCCGGCGGCGCACTCGGCATCGGCGGGACAGGCTCGACCCGCGCCTTCGCCGAGTCGAAGGACTCCGCCTGTCGGCTTACCAGGTCGTCCGCGGTGCGTGCGGGGGAGGAGGTGGACTGCAGTGCGATCGTGATCGGCAGCAGCCCGCGCTGCGCGGCCCCGGCCGCCTCGCCCTGCCAGGCCGCCTCAAGGCGTACTGCCAGTGCCTGGATGGCATCGGTCTCGTCGTCGTGCTCGTGGGCGAGCGCGTTGACGATGTCGGCCCCGGACATCAGGTTCTGGCCGCCCTGGCCGTCATGGAAGTTGCGGTAGATCGCATCGGCGTCCATCTCAAACCCCCTCTTTCAGAGTCTTCACCAGTGCGGTGGCGACCGCGGTGACCCGTTCACACGATTTGACCTTGTCGTAGGGACCGTCAGTGAGCGCGACGAAGATCGATACCTCGTCCGAGACGCCCACCCCGATCTCGCAGGTCCCTCGGGCGCGGTCGTCTCTGAGGCCGCTGTAGACGGCGGGGTAGCCCTCGACGGTGGTTTCGACCCAGTAGGCCCAGGGGTTGGATTGTTGGATGCCGTAGAGGTTGGCCAGGCCGTTGCCGTCGAGGGAGAACCCGAAGATGATTCTCTCGTTTCTAGTGGTGTGGTTCCAGTCGCAGCCGGACCCGGTGGGTTTGCCGAGACTGCGGGGTCTGCCGGGGGTGAGGTCGAGTGTCGGGAGTTGTTCGGGGGTGAGGGTGTGGCAGGGGATGGGGTAGAAGGCGGTGACGTCGATCGGGTCGGTGACCGGTGGCGTGCCGTAGCGTTGCGGTCCGTTGGTGGTGGTGGTGGTGGTGGTGGTGCTGGGGATGGGGGTGCCCGCTTGGGTGGTGGCGCATCCGGTCGCGGCGATGCCCATGGCCGCGGTGATTGCCACGATCCGGTGGGTGGGGTGCACGGCTAGTCCTGTCCGGCGTTGCGGAGGGTGTCCGCGGCGTTGTGGTCCTGGATGAGCATGGCGGCTTTGGCGGCTTCCAGTTTGGCCACGTAGCCACCGACATGATCCGCTTTGGCCTGGTTGTCGGTCAGGAACCTGTCCAGCGCCCGCGCGGCGGCGTCGGCCTGATAGCGGCTCATCTGGTCGGCGGCAGGCGCCTGCATCAGGTTCCTCGCTTCGAGTATTCTGCTGTTGCGGGCCCTGATGCGGTCGTGGAGGGCCTGGCAGTCGGCGATGAGGGCGGCCAGTTCGTCGGGGTCGGTCCAGAGGTAGCCGCCGGTTCCGTTGCTTGCGGTGGGGGCGGGCAGTGGGGGCTGGCCCGTGGCGGCGCGGATGCGGGCGGCGGCCATCTCCGCGTCCACGCGGAGGCGGGCCTGTTCGTGGCGGTCAGCGCTGCCCCGTGGTGGTGGTGTGGTCATGTCGCCCTCCCCGGCGGCTACCCGGCGCGTTCGACTGGGTGCGCTCCGGGTTCGACCGAGGATATCGGGCACGGGTTCCGCGGGGTTGCGGATCGTGCGAATTCAGCCTTGTGGGCCAACGGGGTGGAGGGGCGGGCCCCTCCACCCCGGCCGGGTCAGAACTCCCGGGTCGCGGTCAGCAGGTGGCTGAGTGCGGCCGGGGTGAGGGACAGGCGCTCGCCTGCCGGGTTCTTGGAGTCCCGGACCTTGGCCTCGCCACCGGACCAGGCCAGCTCGACACAATCGCTGTCGTTGCCGCTGTAGCTGCTTTTCCGCCACTGCAAATCCACGGTCGTCTCACTCTCCGTCCAGGCCGTGCGCGATGGACCGCATCAGCTCGACCGAGCCCTGCTCGTCCAGCGCGACGGCCTTGAGCTGTTCCACGGTCAGCCTATAGAGATCGACCTCGTCCGGTTCATCGCGGAACAGGCCGGTGGTACGGGCCTCGATGTGCACGACTGTGGGATCTTTGGCGAAGTCGAGGATGACGAACTGGCCCAAGAGTCCAGCGTGGACGGGCACGGTACTCGGGATCACGCGGACCGACACAGAATCGCGATGGGCCATGGAGATCAAGTGGCGTACCTGGTGGGCCATGATCTGACGGCCGCCGATCACCCGCCGCAGCGCGGTCTCGTCCAGGATCAGGTTGAGCTGGGGTGGCTTGCGGCGGGCGAGGATGCTCTGGCGGGCCATGCGTCTGCCGACCCGGGCTTCCACGTCCTCGTCGCCCTCGTCCACCTGAATGGCGGACACCACGGCGAACGCGTAATCGGGGGTCTGTGCAAGTCCGGGGACGAGCATCAGTTGGAAGCTGGTGATCTCGGTGGCCTGGGTCTCGAAGTACAGGTATGTCCGGCTCTGTGCGGTCGGATTGCTGTTCTCGACCATGCCCGAACCGCCGGAGCGGCCCTGCGTGATGCCGATGAGGCGTTCGCGCTCCGGGCCGACCAGACCGATGATCGCCAGGATGGCGGACACCTCTTCCAACGTCGGCTCCCGCTTGCCGTTCTCCAGCCTGCTCAACGTGCTGATCGACGTGCCCAGGCGGACGCAGACCTGGTCCAGGGTCATGTCCGCCGCCTTCCGGTGCCGCTCCAATTCCGCGCCCAGACCGCGCGAGTTCACACCGACTTTCTGCCGAACCATCCCCATACTCCTTGCGCCGAGTGCAAAACCAGTCCTTGCAAAGATTGCGAAATTGCTGTTCATCAACGCTATCGGAGAGCGATTGGATTGCCAAGAAAGATCGCCTGAATGGGTAATTGAAACAAATCGCATCGACGCGGGAGAGTGGCCATCTCGAACAACGAAGGAGGCGTCGATGACCGGGGAACCGCGATCGGCCGGTGTGGTGGACCGCGCTGTGCGCAATCACCTGGCGATGATGCTGACCATTGTGCACTGCGGCACCGACAGCGACGTGCTCGCGCTCGCCCGGATGGAAACCCACCGCCTGGTCGCGGCCGTCCTCACCGCCTTGCGCAGCCACCAGCTCGACGCCGCCGAGCGGTGTCCCGTCTGTGCCGCGCCCTGCTGTGATCTCCGCGCCGAACTCAGCAGGGCGCTGCTCCCGGTGCGCCTGACCGCCACCGACACCTGACCCGCCGCCGCACCCGATCCGGCGCCCGCACCGATTGCCCCGCACCCCGTCGGTGCGGGCGCCTCCCAGGGAGAAACCATGTCCGCGGTACCTCTGCTCACCCACCACTACAACCCGACGCACACCTGCGCCAGGTGTGGCCAGGACGCGCACGACTGGGGCGAACCCGACGACGAGGACTTCGCCGCGGCGGTGCTGCGGCGCTGGTGGTGCTTCTGTCCACAGTGTCCGCAATGCCCGGCGTTCGCGACCGCCGTGATCCCGCGGGAATCCCGGCATGGCCAGGGCTGAGCTGACAGCGGACCTGGCGCATCGGCTGCTGGCGCACGGAAACGCGCTCTCCACCCGCGAACGGCGCGACGCGCTGCGATTCGCCGGGCCGATGCTGCGCGACTGGTCCGCCTGCGTCCGGCTGTTCACCCGGCTGTACCCGGTCGGTGTCGCCGTGTTCTACGGCGGCACACTGGCGCTGGCCCTGGGTGCTCCGCTGGTCGTCGGCGCCGCGCTGCAACTCGCGGGTGCCGCAGCGGTGGTCCTGCTCGCCGGCAGGCTGCACCGGATCGCCGACGCGGCCGTGGCGATCGCCGCCTGCCTCGCGCGGGAGTCCGGCCGATGACCGAGTTCACCCCGCGCTGGGGACAGTCCATTGTGGACCCAACGCGCGGCCACGTGCGTGAGACGTGCGACGGCGAGCCGCGACGGTTCACTGTGGACGGTGCCGAGGTCGGCGTCGCCGTGTGCGGCGCGCTGCTGGTGGCCGGCATGCCCGCCACCGACGACTTCGCCGCCTGCTCTACCTGCGTCGACGTCCTGGCACAGCTACCGCGCTGAAACGGGCCGCCCCCGAGGTGGGGGCGGCCCGGGTGACTACAGCCCGAGGTCGCCCTCGAACGAGCCGTCCTCCAGGCGGGACTTCACCGTGGAGAGGAACCGGCCCGCGTCCGCGCCGTCGACCAGGCGGTGGTCGTAGGTCAGCGCCAGGTACACCATCGAACGAATCGAGATGGTGTCGTCGCCGTTCTCGTCGGTGACGACTACCGGGCGCTTCACGACCAGGCCGACACCGAGGATCGCGACCTGCGGGAGCTGGATGATCGGGGTGTCGAACAGCGCGCCCTGGCTGCCCAGGTTGGTCAGGTTGAACGTCGCGCCGAACAGTTCGTCCGGGGTGACCTTGTTGGCGCGGGTGCGGTCGGCGAGGTCGGCGATCTTGTGCGCCAGCCCGCTGATGCTCAGGTCGCCCGCGTCGCGCACGGCGGGGGTGAGCAGGCCGCGCTCGGTGTCCACCGCGATGCCCAGGTGCTCGACGCCGTGGTAGGTCACCTCCTTGTTCTCCTCGTCGATCGACGCGTTGAGCTTCGGGTGCTGCTTGAGCGCCTCGACCGCGGCCTTGGCGAAGAACGGCAGGAAGGTGAGCTTGACGCCCTCGCGCTGCTCGAACGCGGTCTTCGACTTCGACCGCAGCTTGGCGATCCTGGTCACGTCGACCTCGATCACCTGGGTGAGCTGCGCGGCGGTCTGCAGCGACTCGACCATGCGGCGCGACACCGTCTGGCGCAGCCGGGTCATCTTCTGCGTTGTGCCGCGCAGCGAGGCGTCGGTTGTCGGCGCCGCGGTCGGCGCTGCCTTCGCCGCGGGAGCCGCGGCGGCTGGTGCGGGCGCGGGTGCCTTGGCGGCCACGGCCGCGGCGAGCACGTCCTGCTTGCGGATGCGGCCGCCGACACCGGTGCCGGTGAGCGCCGACAGGTCGACGTCGTGCTCGTTGGCGAGCTTGCGCACCAGCGGGGTGACGTACGGGGCACCGCCGTTGTTGTCCGTCGCCGCCGGGGCTTCCTGCTTCGCGACGGGCTCGGGCGTCGGTTCGGCCTTCGGCGCGGGCGTGGGCTCGGCCTCCGGCTCGGGCGCCTCATCCTGCTGCTTCGGCGGCTCCGGGGTCTGCTCGGGGGCCGCGCCCGCGGCACCGATGACCGCGAGCTTGCCGCCGACCTCGACCGTGCTGTCCTCGCCCGCGCTGATCTCCAGCAGAGTGCCCGCGACCGGCGACGGAATCTCGGTGTCGACCTTGTCGGTGGACACCTCGACCAGCGCCTCGTCCACCTCGACGGTCTCGCCGACCTGCTTGAGCCAGCGGATCACGGTGCCCTCGGTGACGCTCTCGCCCAGCGCGGGCATGGTCACCGCGGTGCCCTTGTCGCTGCCGCCGCCCGACGGCGCGTCGGCCGCGGGCTCCGGGCCCGGCGCCGCGGGCTCCTCGACCGGCTCCGGCTCCGGCTCCGGCTCCGGCTCCGCCTGCGCGGCGGGCTCCGGCTCGGCGGGCGCGGACTCCGCCGCACCATCGCCGATCACCGCGAGTTCGCCGCCCACGGCGACAGTCTCGTCCTCCTGGGCGACGATCTTCTGCAGGATCCCGGCCGCGGGCGAGGGGATCTCGGTGTCGACCTTGTCGGTCGACACCTCCACCAACGGCTCGTCGACCTCGACGGTGTCGCCCTCTTGCTTGAGCCACCGTGTGACTGTGCCTTCGGTGACGCTCTCACCGAGCGCCGGCATCTCAACGGAGAACGCCATGGTTTCGTGGACTCCTCGTGCTTCCGGGCGGTTTGGGCTGGGCCTGCGCTCAGCCGTGCACGTGCAGGGGCTTGCCGGCGAGGGCGAGGAACGCCTCGCCCAGGGCCTCGGTCTGCGTCGGGTGGGCGTGGATGAGCGGCGCGACGTCCTCCGGGTACGCCTCCCAGCTGTAGATGAGCTGCGCCTCGCCGATGAGTTCGCCGACGCGCTCGCCGACCAGGGTGATGCCGACGACCGGGCCGTCTGGCGCCCGGACCAGCTTGACGCCGCCGCTGGTCTTGAGGATCTGGCTCTTGCCGTTGCCCGACAGCGCGTAGACCAGGGTCTCGACCGCGCCGTACTTCTCCTTGGCCTGCGCCTCGGACAGCCCGACGGAGGCGACCTCCGGCTTGCAGTAGGTGACCTTCGGGATGCCCGCCTCGTCGATGACCTTCGGGTTGCGCCCCGCGATCTCCTCGGCGATGAAGATGCCCTGCTGGAAGCCGCGGTGCGCGAGTTGCAGGCCGGGCACCAGGTCGCCGACGGCGAACACGTTCGGCAGGTTGGTGCGCAGGCGCTCGTCGGTGAGCACGAAGCCGCGCTCCATCTTCAGCCCGGCCTCCTCGTAGCCGTGGCCCGCGCTGTTGGGGCCGCGGCCGACGGCGACGAGCAGCAGGTCGGCCTCGAAGCTCTCGCCGGACTCCAACGAGACAGTGACGCCACCGTCGTTCTGGGTGGCGCCGGTGAACCGGACGCCGGTCTTGAACTTGATGCCGCGCTTGCGGAAGCTGCGTTCGAGCTGCTTGGAGGCCCACTCGTCCTCCAGCGGCACCAGCCGCGGCAGCGCCTCGACGATGGTCACCTCGGCGCCGAAGGAGCGCCACACGCTGGCGAACTCGACGCCGATGACGCCGCCGCCGAGCACGACGACCTTCTCCGGCACGTAGTCGAGGTTGAGCGCCTGGTCGCTGGTGATGATCCGGCCGCCGATCTCCAGGCCGGGCAGCGTGCGGGCGAACGACCCGGTGGCCAGCACCACGTTCTTGCCGGTGTAGCGGGTGCCGTCGACCTCGACGGAGTTCGGGCCGACGAACGTGCCCGCGCCCGCCACCACGGTGACCTTGTTGGCCTTGAACAGGCCCTGCAGGCCCTTGTAGAGGCCACCGACGATCGTGTCCTTGTAGGAGTTGACGCCGTTCATGTCGATGCCCTCCAGGGAGGACTTCACCCCGAACTGGTCGCCCTCGCGGGCGAGGTCCGCGACCTCGGCGGCGTGCAGCAGCGCCTTGGTCGGGATGCAGCCGCGGTGCAGGCAGGTGCCGCCGACCTTGTCCTTCTCGACCAGGATGACGGAGAGTCCGAGCTGGGCCGCGCGGAACGCGCAGGCGTAGCCACCGGACCCGCCACCCAGGATCACCAGGTCAGCGGAGGTGTCGGTCACGGGATCTCCTCGACGAGTGCAAACGTTGTCAGTCCAGTGGTGAACGGCTCTCGGGTATCGCGGCTCCCACCACACGACATCTTGTCACCCCGTAAGGCAGGCTTGCGAGGTGGCCGGGGGTGTCCACGGCCAGGAATGGGTTACTCGCCGGTACCCGGGGCGACACCGGGGCGACCGACTTCGGAGGTGGGCGGACGTGGGTGTTTTCGACGCGCTGCGCAGGAAGCGCAAACCGGGTGTGCTGCGGTCGGCGACCAAGCAGGACACGGCGCATCTCGACGACTGGGCGGCCAGCCGGACCGGCGTCGAGGCGTACGTGGAGCCGCGGACGAACGTGACGGACACGACCATGGTGCTCGTCGCGCACGACGGCGAGTGGACGCGGCGGCGCATCGCCGACCACGACGCGGCGATGGAGTTCGGGAAGAAGCGGTCGATCCCGGTGTACGAGGTCGCCAGGGTCGGCTACCCGAAGCGGATGCGCGACTACATGAAGAAGCAGAAGGACCAGGGCGCCTGATCCCGCTGCTTCTTCATCGTGGCTTCGGTCAGCCGGGGCTTCGTCAGCCGTTCTCGGCGATGTCGGCGAGCAGGGCGGCCAGCGTGCGCACCGGCAGGCCGGTGCCGCCCTTGCCGGTGTAGCCCCACGGCGCGCCCGCGTTGTACGCCGGACCGGCGACGTCGATGTGCACCCACGGCAGGTCCGCTGGCACGAACTCGCGCAGGAACACGCCCGCGGCGAGCATGCCCGCCCAGCGGTGGCCGGTGATGTTGGCCAGGTCGGCGAGCCGCGAGTCGAGGTCGGCGCGCAGTTCGTCGGGCAGCGGCATGGCCCAGCCGCCCTCGCCGGTGGCGCGGGCGATCCCGGCCACCCGGTCGCGGAACTCGTCGGAGCCCATCACCCCGGACGTGCGATTGCCGAGCGCGACGACCTGGGCGCCGGTCAGCGTGGAGGTCTCGATCAGGTAGTCGGGGCCGTCCTCGCACGCGCGCACTATGGCGTCGGACAGGATCAGGCGGCCCTCGGCGTCGGTGTTGAGCACCTCGACGGTCTTGCCGCCATACATGGTCAGCACGTCGCCGGGGCGGTAGGCGGCGCCGGAGGGCATGTTCTCCGCCATCGGCACCGTGGCGATGATCTCCAGCGGGTACTTGAGCTTCGCGGCGAGCACGATGGTGGCGACCACGGCCGCCGCGCCGCCCATGTCGGAGGTCATCTGCTCCATGCCCTGCGCGGGCTTGATCGAGATGCCGCCGGTGTCGAAGGTGACGCCCTTGCCGACCAGTGCGATCTTCTTGCGCGCCTTGGGCCCCTTGTAGGTGAGGCGGACCAGGCGCGGCTGGCGGGCCGAGCCGCCGCCGACGCCGAGGATGCCGCCGTAGCCCGCCTTGCGCAGTGCCTTCTCGTCGAGCACCTCGACGTCGAGGCCCACCGCCTTGCCCAGCGCGGCGGCCTTCTCGGCGAACGAGGCCGGGTAGAGGTCGTTGGGCGGGGTGTTGACGAAGTCGCGGGCGGTGGCCACGGCCTCGGCGATCGCGGTCGCGGCCTTGAGCGTGGCGCGGTGGTCCTTGGCGACGCCCTCGGCCGGGCTGACCAGGTCGACCTTGACCAGTTCGGCGGCCTTGGCCTCGGACTTGTAGCCCCGGAAGGAGTACGAGCCGAGCACGGTGCCCTCGACCGCGGCCTGCAGGTCCACAGTGGACAGCGTGGTCGTGGCGTGCTTGCTGCTCGACAGCGCGCGGGCGGCGGCGCCGGAAGCCCGGCGCACCTGCTCGGCGGTGACCGCGCCGTCGGCGCCGACCTTGCCGAGGCCCGCGGCCACGACGATGGTCGCGGGCAGCTTGCCGAGGGTGGGCAGCTTGACGATCTCCTCGGCCTTGCCGGTGGCGCCGAGGGCGCCGAGCACCTCGGTGAGCTTGCCCTCGAACGCCGCGTCCACCAGTTCGCCGCCCGGCGCCAGCGCGACGCCTGCACCGTTCTGGACGGTTCCGATCACGACGGCGTCGACGGCGGCCTCGGATACCGACGTGGTGGCCAGGGCCAGCTTGGGGGCGGTCACTGATGTGCTCCTCGGTCGTTCGCTCGGACGGATCCGGCTGGAGTCCTGGTGGGAGTGGTGCGGGCCAGGTCAGCCGGGTCCCCGGAGTCAGGTGATGACGCATGCTAACGAGTTGGGGGTCGCATTCAACCAGCACCGGATGGAGATTTCGCGGTCCGTCTGGCACGGTTGTGCCCGTGACAGCGATGGGACACAAGGCTGAGGGGGCCTCGGATAGGGTGCCCGGCGCCCTCGCGGCGGGTGCGCTGCTCACGTTTTCCCTCGCCGCGGCCGAGGCGGGCTGGTGGTCGCTCGCCGCCGTCGTGCTCGCCGGGCTGGTGGCCCTGCTCACCGCCTGCTCACTCGCCGATCTCGCCGCACAGTCCGGTCCCGGCGGCGGGTATCCGCACGTCAGGAATCGGCTCGGGGCGGTTCCGGGCAGGCTCGCGGGCGTGCTCGAACTGGGCGGTCGGCTGGTCGCGGGCACGGCTGTCGCGGGCGCGGCGGGCGCCTATCTGTTGCCCGGACAGCCGATCGTCGCCGCGGTGGGGCTCGTGGTGGTCGCGCGCGCGGTCGCGGTGGGCGGGTTTCGACCCTCGCGCGCGGTCGCCCGGGTCACCGCGGCTGTGGTCATCGTCACACTCGGGGTGTTCGTCGCGGTGGCGTTCGCGATCGAGCCCGCGGGCCAGGTCGCCGCGGTGGAGCCCGGCGCGCCGGGCTCCGACGACCCGACCGGTCTGCTCGCCGCCGCCGGTCTGCTGTTCTTCGGGTTCCTGGGTTTCGAGCGCGTTGCGGCGTCCGGGGCGCGGCTGCGCACCGGGCTCGTCACGGTCGTGGCCGTCGCCGCCGGGGCGCTGCTGGTCGGCTTCGCCGCGCTGCGCCAGCTCGGCGGCCCCCGGCTCGCCTACTCGCCGACCCCGCTGCGCGACGCGCTCGCCGCCGCCGACGGTGCCGCCCTCGACCCGCTGCTGACCGCCGGTCTGGTCGTCGGCGCGCTGGTCGCGCTGCACAGCCTGCTGGACGGTGCCGACGACCTCGTCCGGGACATGGCGGCCACCGGCGACCTGCCCGCGCGGTTCGCCGACCACCGCACACTGCTGACCGGAGCCCTGTCGGCGGGCGCCGCGGTGCTGCTGTCGCCCGCCTTCGCGACGGCTCTCGCGGCGGCGCTGATGCTGGGCGCCTTCGCGTTCGTCAACTCCGCGGCGCGGACGCTGTGCCGGGCGGAACGCTCGACCTGGGTGCGCACCGGGTGCTGCGGGCTGGCGCTGTGCGTGCTCGTCGGGGTGAACATCTCCATTCCCGCGCTCATCGGCACCGCGGCCGTGCTCGCGGTCGGCGCGGGGCTGTGCACGGTGTCCGCGCGGGCGCGCGCCGCCACGGTCGGGTGACGGCGGGTAACCGGTCGACCCAACCTGTGGATAGGAGATTTTCCATCCGCCGATCGGGAGATACCGTGCTCACATGACGCCTACGCTTCCGTTCACACGGACTCCCAACCCCCAGCCGGCGACCCCGGACAGGGTTGCGGAGGTACTGGCCAGGCCGGGCTTCGGGCAGCACTTCACCGACCACATGGTGACGGTTCGCTACACCCGCGAGCAGGGCTGGCACGACGCCAGGGTCGAGCCGTACGGCCCGATCACCCTGGCCCCCTCCGCGATGGTCCTGCACTACGGGCAGGCCATCTTCGAGGGCCTCAAGGCATACCGCCAGCCCGATGGCTCGATCGCCTCGTTCCGGCCCGCGGCCAACGCCGCCCGGTTCCGCGCCTCCGCCGTGCGCCTGGCCATGCCCGAGCTGCCCGACGAGCTGTTCCTCGCCTCGCTGAGCGAGCTGGTCGACGTCGACCGGCGCTGGGTGCCCGAGGAGTCCGAGGAGTCGCTCTACCTGCGGCCGTTCATGATCTCGACCGAGGCCGCCCTCGGCGTGCGCCCCTCCAGCGCGTACACCTACCTGCTCATCGCCTCGCCCGCCGGGTCGTACTTCCCGGGCGGGGTCAAGCCGGTCAGCGTGTGGCTGTCCACGGAATACGTGCGCGCCGCGCCGGGCGGCACGGGCGCGGCGAAGTTCGCTGGCAACTACGCCGCGTCGCTCGTCGCCCAGGCGCAGGCCGCCGAGCAGGGCTGCGACCAGGTCGTCTGGCTCGACGCGGTCGAGCGCCGCTGGGTCGAGGAGATGGGCGGAATGAACCTGTTCTTCGTGCTCGGCTCCGGTGCCGACGCCCGCGTGGTCACCCCCGAGCTGTCCGGCGCGCTGCTGCCGGGCATCACCCGCGACTCGCTGCTGCGCCTGGCGTCCGAGCTGGGCTACGGCATCGAGGAGCGCCGCATCTCCACCGAGGAGTGGGAGAAGAAGGTCGAGTCCGGCGAGCTGACCGAGGTCTTCGCCTGCGGCACCGCCGCGGTGATCACCCCCGTCGGCCACGTCAAGCACGCCGACGGCGAGTTCAGCGTCAACGGCGGCGCCACCGGCCCTGTCACCACCCGGCTGCGCGAGCGGCTCACCGGCATCCAGCGCGGCGCGATCGCGGACACCCATGGCTGGATGACCGCGCTCTAGACCCCTTGCGGTTGGACGGCGCGCCCGCGATCCGGGCGCGCCGTCCGGCCGGCAGGGCGCGATGGTGCGCACGACGCGGACGGTGAGGCGGGGCCTGTCGCGTGGCGACGGTGCCAGGCCGATCTGGCGCGCGGCTACTCCGTCGGGGGCTCGTCGCCGGGAAGGGGGGTGTCGCGTTCGGTGACGCCCGCGTCGGCGAAGGTGGCCATCTCGGCCAGGACCCGGGTCGCCATCGCCAGCAGCGGGATCGCCGCGGCGGCACCCGAGCCCTCGCCCAGGCGCATGTTCATCTCCAGCAGCGGCGTGAGATCCAACTGCTCCAGCACGAGCGTGTGCGCGGGCTCCACCGACCGGTGCCCGGCCACCCACCACTTCGCCGCGCCCGGCGCCAGTTCCTCGGCCACCAGCGCCGCGGCGCCCGACACCAGCCCGTCAAGGATCACCGGGGTGCGCCGGACCGCGGCCTGCGCCAGGAACGCCGCCATCGCCGCGATGTCGGCGCCGCCCGCGGTGCGCAGCAGGGCAACCGGGTCGGCGCTGACCTTGCGGGCCCGGCGCAGTCCGTCGCGGATGGCGACGGCCTTGCGCATCCAGCCCGCGTCGTCGATGCCCGTGCCGCGGCCGACGACCGCCACCGGCTCCGCGCCGGTCAGCGCCGCGATGAGCACTGACGCGGGCGTGGTGTTGCCGATACCCATGTCGCCCGCGACCAGCAGGTCGGCGCCGCCGTCGACCTCCTCGTCGGCGATGGCGCGGCCCGCGGTGATCGCGGCGCGCACCTCGGCGTCGGTCAGCGCGTCCTCGCGGTCGATCGAGCCGGACGACCGGCGGACCTTGTGCGCGGTCACCTGGTCGGGCAGCCCGGCGTCGTCGGCCGAGTCGACCGCCAGGTCCACCACGCGCACCGAGGCGCCCACCGTCGCGGCGAGCACGTTGATCGCGGCGCCGCCGGTCAGGAAGTTGGCCACCATCTGGCCGGTGACCTCGCTCGGATATGCCGACACCCCGTGCCTGGCCACGCCGTGGTCGCCCGCGAACACCACGATCCGCGGCCGGGTGAACGGCCGCGGCGGGCACTGGCCCTGGCAGGCCGCCACCCACACGCCCAGCTCCTCCAGCCGCCCCAGCGCGCCCAGGGGCTTGGTGAGCCGCCCGTGCCGCGCGACGGCCTCGCGGCGGACGGCGTCACTGGGCGGTGCGACGTACGGGAAGTCGGTGCTCACCCTGGGTACCTCCGCGAGATCGGGGGAACTCATTTCGAGCCGCGGCGGCAGGCCCGCGACCAGGAGCAGCACGTCGGTGCAGACCTCGGCCAGGGACGCGTTGACCGCTCCGAGCTCGTCCCGAAGGAGCCTGCCAGAGCGGGTCGCCGGGACCACACCCAGGCCGACCTCCGCCCACACGACTACCGGCCGCGCCCGGCAGTCCGGTCCACGGCGCGGCACGTACCGTTGGCGGGATGAGCTACCGCTGGCGGTACGAGAACGCGGCCGGTGCGCCGGTCGACGGCCCCGACCTGGCCTTCGACAGCCAGGCCGAGGCCGAGGCCTGGTTCAGCGCCACCTGGCAGACCCTGTTCGACACCGGCGTGCACCAGGTCGTCCTGCTCGACGGCGACGACGAGGTCTACGGCCCGATGAGCCTGCATCCCGCGGGCCAGTAGGTCCTACGGGGTGACGGTCAGCGCCGGGTCCCGCTCGATCACGCCGTCCAACACGGCATCGATCTTCGCCAGCAGGTCCGCGTCGAGGGTCACCCCGGCCGCCTTGACGTTCTCGGCCACCTGTTCCGGCCGCGACGCGCCGATGATCGCCGAGGCCACGTTCGGGTTCTGCAGCACCCACGCCACCGCGAGCTGCGCCATGGACAGCCCGGCCTCGTCGGCCAGCGGCTTGAGGCTCCGCACCGCCGTCAGCACGTCGTCGGCCAGCCAGCGGGAGATCATGTTCTTGCCGCCGGACTCGTCGGTGGCGCGCGAGCCCGCGGGCGGCTGCGCGCCCGGCTGGTACTTGCCGGTCAGCACGCCCTGCGCGATGGGCGACCAGACGATCTGCGAGATGCCCTCGTGTTCGGCGGCGGGCACCACCTGCTCCTCGATGACCCGCCACAGCATCGAGTACTGCGGCTGGTTCGAGATCAGCGGCACGCGCAGCTCGCGCGCCAGCGCCGCGCCCTGGGTGATCTGCTCGGCGTTCCACTCCGAGACGCCGACGTAGAGCACCTTGCCTTGGCGGACGAGGTCGCTGAACGCGAGCATCGTCTCCTCCAACGGCACCTTCCGGTCGTACCGGTGCGCCTGGTAGAGGTCGAGGTAGTCGGTGCCCAGCCGCTTGAGCGAGGCGGTGGCCGACTCCATGATGTGCTTGCGGCCCAGGCCGCGGTCGTTGGGGCCGCCGGGCCCGGTCGGCCAGTAGACCTTGGTGAAGATCTCCAGGCTCTCCCGGCGCTGCCCCTTGAGCGCGCGCCCGAGCACCGCCTCGGCCTTGGTGTTGGCGTAGACGTCGGCGGTGTCGAAGGTGGTGATCCCGGCGTCGAGGGCGGCTTTCACGCAGGCGTGCGCGGCATCCTCTTCGACCTGGGAACCGTGGGTGAGCCAGTTGCCGTACGAGATCGCACTGACTTTGAGGCCGCTGCGGCCGAGGCGACGAAACTCCATGCGCCAAGCCTATGGCGTGTCGCCTGGCCCGGCCGACCGGTCAGGTCACCGCGTCGCCGGGGGAGACCCGCGGCTTGGGCACCCGCAGCTTGCGGAGCTGGGTCGCGCGGACGAAGGCGTACCAGCCCACGGAGAAGCCGCGCACGGTCTCCTTCGGCAGCTTCGCCCGCACCAGCCCGGCGATCCGGCGGCCGTTGAGGATCGCCTCCAGCACCATCGCGATCAGCATCAGCAGACACGCCAGCGTCGCGTACTGCTGGATCACCGGCGAGGGCACCAGCAGCGCCACGAACACCACCACGGCCAGCGGCATGAACAGCCCGAGCAGGTTGCGCTTGGAATCGACCAGGTCGCGGACGTAGGCCTTGACCGGGCCGCGGTCGCGCGGCATCAGGTAGCGCTCGTCGCCGGACATCATCCGCTGGCGGCTCTCCACGCGCTGCTCACGGCGCTTGGCGGCGAGCGCTTTGCGGTCCTCCTTGTTGCCCCGCGCGCGGCGCATGGCCTCGCGGGTGGTCTTCGGCGGCGGCGCGACCGGGCCCCGTTTGCGGCCCTCGGCCTCGCGCCGCTTCGGGGTCGGCCTGCCCTTGCCGGGCGTGTGGCCCTTGGGGACCTCGTCGCCCACGGCGACGGCGGACTCCTCCATCTGGTCGGAGTCTGTGCTGTCGGCGGCGCTGCGGCGAAGGAACCTCACACCGACAAGGGTATGACAGACCGGATGGTCGCTACGCTGCGGCTCGTGCGAGTCGTCATCGCGCCGGACTGTTTCGGCGGCACCCTCACCGCCCGCGAGGCCGCCGAGGCGATCGCGGCGGGCTGGCGCCGAGGTGCGCCCGAGCACGATCTGCTGCTGCGCCCCCTGGCCGACGGCGGCCCCGGGTTCGTCGACGTGCTGCACGCGGCGCTCGGCGGAACCGTGCACCGCACGACCGTGACCGGCCCGCTGGGCGACTCGGTCGAGGCCGCCTGGCTCGCCCACGACGGCACCGCGTACCTCGAATCCGCCGAGGCCGCGGGCCTGCACCTGGTCCCGGCCGATCGACGGGCCGGTGAGCAGGTCACCACGCGCGGGGTCGGCGAGTTGCTGGTGGCCGCCCGCGACGCCGGGCTGCGCTGCGCCGTGGTCGGGCTCGGGGGCTCCGCCACGACCGACGGCGGCGCGGGCGCGCTGGCCGCGCTGGGCGCGGTCGCCGTCGACGGCGGGGGAGCCGCGCTCGCGCCGGGCGGCGGTCCGCTGGTCGGCTGTGCCCGGATCGAGGGCCGTGCCGACCTGGGCGGCCTGCGTGTGGTGGTCGCCGCCGACGTGGAGAACCCGCTGCTCGGGCCGCACGGCGCCGCGGCCGCGTTCGGTCCGCAGAAGGGCGCCGACGCCGCCGCCGTCGACCGGCTGGAGGCCGCGCTGACCCGCTGGGCGGACGTCGTGGCGCCGTGGGCGGGGCACGACGCGCGGGACGCCCCGGGCGCGGGCGCCGCGGGCGGGCTCGGGTTCGCGCTGCTCTCCCTGCGTGCGGAATCGGTGTCCGGCGCGGGCCTGGTGCGCGCGGCCACCCGCCTGGACGAGGCCGTCGCGGGCGCCGACCTGGTGGTGACCGGCGAGGGCAGCTTCGACTGGCAGTCGCTCCGCGGCAAGCTGGTGACCAGCGTCGCGGGCGCCGCCGCCGCACGCGGTCTGCCCTGCCTGGCGCTGGCCGGACAGGTCGGCGTCGGCCGCAGACAGGCCGCCGCGGCCGGGGTGGCGGCGGCCTACGCCGTCGCCGAGCACGTCGGTTCGGTCGAGGCGGCCATGGCCGACCCGGCGGGCACACTGGCCGAATTGGCCGAGCACGTCGCGCGGCAGTGGCGCTGAGAGGGCTGCCGCACAGATGTCCCAATCCCGCGGGACTGTGACACCATGGCTGGGTACGGAACAAAGTCCGCGCGTCCGCTGTTGCGCCGGGTGCAGTCCCGAGAAGGACCTTCCTAGGGAGAACGATGACGACCGCTCAGGAGAACGCCACCGAGGCGGCCACCACTCACGGTGTGGAGCTGTCCGAAGCCGCCGCTGTCAAGGCCAAGGCCCTGTTGGACCAGGAGGGCCGCGACGACATGCACCTGCGTATCGCCGTGCAGCCCGGTGGCTGTGCAGGCCTGCGCTATCAGCTCTTCTTCGACGAGCGCACCCTCGACGGCGACCTGTTCCGCGACTTCGGCGGCCTCAAGGTGGCGGTCGACCGGATGAGCGCCCCGTACGTGCAGGGCGCCACCATCGACTTCGTCGACACGATCGAGAAGCAGGGTTTCACCATCGACAACCCGAACGCGGGCGGAAGCTGCGCCTGCGGCGACTCGTTCCACTGAGTTTGTCGGGGGGCCCGTGGGGCGCCCGTCCCGAGAAGTTTGGGGGAAGGCCGCCCCCCCCGGGACAGGATAGGAGGAGTGGGAAGCCAGCGGCCCCCAACCCCAGGCACCCACCCCCCCCC
>NZ_JBQTHF010000090.1:0-4111 GCF_052390155.1 Actinokineospora sp.
AGCCCAGTCCGCACATCGAGTGGGTGGGTAGTGGGTTGGAGTTGTTGCGGGAGGGTCGGTCGTGGGTGGCCGGGGAGCGGCCGCGGCGTGCGGGTGTGTCGTCGTTCGGGCTCAGTGGCACCAATGCCCACGTGATCATCGAGGAGCCGCCCGCAGCCGACCGCGAGCCACCCGCGGCGCGCCCGGCGTACCCGATCGTGCTCTCCGGCCGGGACGAGGCCGCGGTGCGCGAGCAGGCTGGGCGGTGGGCAGCCTGGCTGGAGCGGCACCCCGACGCGCTGCCCGGGGCGGCCTCGACAGCGGCGCTGCACCGGACCCGGTTCGACCACCGCGCCGCGGTCGTCGCCACTTCGGCGAGTGCGGCGGTCGCCGGGTTGCGCCAGTTCGCGGCCGACGGCGAGGTCGCCGTCGCCGGTCGGCGCGGCGGGGTGGTGTTCGTCTTTCCCGGGCAGGGCAGCCAGTGGGTCGGCATGGGCGTGGCGCTGATGGCCCAGGAGCCGGTGTTCGCCGATGCCGTCCGCGAGTGCGACCACGCGCTGCGGTCGCTGACTGGCTGGTCGGTGGCCGACGTGCTGACCGGCGACGATCCGACCTGGCCCGCGCGGGCGGACGTGGTCCAACCCGCGCTCTTCACCATGGGTGTGGCGCTCGCGGCGCTGTGGAACTCCCATGGTGTCCGCCCGGACGCCGTGGTCGGCCACTCCCAGGGCGAGATCGTGGCCGCCGTGGTCGCGGGGGCGTTGACGCTGGAGCAGGGCGCGCTGGTGGCGGTGGCACGCAGCGAAGCGGTGCGCGACCTGGCTCCGCCGGGCGCGATGGCGCTGGTGGAGTCCCCGCACGAGGCGCTCTCCGCGCTGATCGCCGAGTCCGGGGCCGAGGTGTCGGTCGCCGCCGTCAACACGGCCGGGTCCACTGTGGTCAGCGGCGATCCGTCCGAAGTGGACCGGCTGTGCGCGCTGCTGACCGACCAGGGCGTCTACAACCGCAAGGTCAACGTGGACTACGCCTCGCACTCGGCGCACATGGACGCCCTGATTCCGGTGCTGACCGAGCGCTTCGCCGCGCTGGGCGCGCCTGCCGAGGCCCGCGTACCGGTGTACTCCACGCTGCTGGGCACGAAGATCACCGGCACGGAGCTGACCGGCGAGTACTGGTGCCGGAACCTGCGCGAGCCGGTCCGGTTCGACCAGGCGCTCGGCCGCCTGCTCGCCGACGGGCACACGACGTTCATCGAGATCAGCCCGCACCCGATCCTGTCGATGCCGCTGACCGACGGCGCCGGACCGGACGGCGTCGTGATCTCGTCGCTGGCCAGGGACAGCGGTGGCTACGACCGGTTCTTGACCAACCTGGCCACACTGCACAGCCATGGCCACGAGATCGACTGGTCGGTCGCCGTGCCCGCCGCGGCGGCGGTCGCCCTGCCCACTTACCCGTTCCAGCGGCAGCGGTTCTGGACCGAGCCCGCCCGGGCCGCGACCGACCTGGCCGCGGTCGGGCTGCTGGCCGCCGACCACCCGTGGCTGGGCGCGGCCATCCCGCTCGCCGACGGCGCCGGCCAGGTGCTCACCGGGCGGATCTCGCTCGCCGACTTCCCTTGGCTGGCCGACCATGCCGTGTTCGGCGCTGTCGTCGTGCCCGGCGCCGGTCTGCTCGACCTCGCACTGGCCGCGGCCGAAGCCGTCGAGGCGGCGGGGATCGCCGAGCTGACCCTGGCTGAGCCGCTCGTGCTCATCGCCGACGAAGCCGCGGGCATCCAGGTCCGCGTGATCGGCACCGGCATCGAGATCCACAGCTCCCCCGAGGGGGGCGAGTGGACCCTGCACGCGAGCGGCACGCTGCTGGCCGAATCCGGGAACCACCCGGCTCCCGACCTCACCACCTGGCCGCCCGTCGGCGCTGACCCGGTTCCGCTGGACACGTTCTACCAGGACCTCGCCGACCGAGGCGTCCACTATGGACCCGCGTTCCGCGGGCTGACGCACCTCTGGCGGGACGGCAGCATCGCCTACGCCGAAGTGAGCCTGGCCGCCGATACGCACGGGCATGGCCTGCACCCGGCCGTTCTCGACGCCGCGTTGCACGCGCTGGCGGCCGTTGTGCCCTCGGGCGAGGGTGAGGTGCTGCTGCCGTTCGAATGGGCCGACGTCGAACTGCGCGCGACCGGGGCCACGGACCTGCGCGTCCGGGTCGAGGCGGACGGCACCACGGCCACGCTGTCGCTCGCCGACGGCACCGGCGCGCCAGTGGCCCGGGTCGGAGCGCTCGGCCTGCGGCCGGTCACGGCGGACCGGTTCCGGGCCGCGGGCACCACCCGCCACCTGTACCGCGTCGAGTACTCGCCGGTCACGGTCGCGCCTGTGCCCGCATCCGGCCCAACCTGGGTCATCGGCGAGCTCCAGGTCCCGGGAGAGCGCGTCACCGACCTCCCGGGCCACCTCGCCGCCGCCGCCGAACCGCCCGGGCGGCTCGTGATCGACTCGACCGGCCCGGTGTCCGGCACCGACCTGTCCCAGACGGCGTTGCGAGCCGCGGCGGACGCGCTCGAACTCGTGCGACTGGCCACCAGCCATCCCGCGCTCGCCGCCACTGAACTGGTGTGGGTGACCCGGGGCGCGGTCGCGGTCGACGCCGAGGATCGGGTGGACGGCCTCGCCACGGCCGCGGTCCTGGGCCTGCTGCGCTCTGCTCGCCTCGAACACCCCGACCGCGTCATCCGGTCCGTCGACATCGGCGCGGACGATGACGCGGCGCTGCCCGCCGCGCTCGACCTCGCCGAACCCGAACTCGTCGTCCGCGGGGAGCGCGTCCTCGCTCCGCGGCTGGCGCAGGCGCCGCCTGCGCCGGAACCCGAGGACTACGCCGCGTCCGGCACCGTGCTGATCACCGGCGGCACCGGGGAACTGGGCCAGATGGTGGCCGAGTACCTGGTCACCGCCCGTGGCGTGCGCGAACTCGTGCTCACCTCGCGGCGCGGGATGGCCGCGCCGGGCGCGGCCGAATTGGTGGACAGACTCGGCCGGGCCGGGGCGACCGAGGTCCGGGTGGTGGCCTGCGACGTCGCCGACCGCGGCGCCATCGCCGACCTACTGTCCACAGTGGACAACCTGACCGGGGTGTGGCACCTGGCGGGCATGCTCGACGACGGGCTGATCGGCGGTCAGACCCCGCAGCGGCTCGCCGGAGTGCTCGGCCCCAAGGTCGGCGGTGCGGTCGCCCTGCACGAACTGGCGGGCGAGGTCAGCGAGTTCGTGCTGTTCTCCTCATCGGCGGGTGTCCTGGGCAGCGCCGGACAGGCGAGCTACACCGCCGCGAACGCTTTCCTCGACGCGCTGGCCACACATCGGCGGGCCGCGGGCCTGCCCGCGGTCAGCCTGTCCTGGGGGTTGTGGCGACAGGGCGGCACCGGCATGACCGCGCACCTCGGCGCCGCCGAACTTGCCCGGTTGCGTCGGTCGGGCATCGCGCCGCTCACTTCGGCCCAGGGCCTCGCGGCACTGGACGCCGCGCTGCGCCGGACCGAGGCGCACCTGGTGCCAATCCGGTTCGACCTGGCCGCCGTACGCCGCGAGGCGGACAAGGGCGCGCCGGTGCACCCGCTGCTGCGCGGGCTCGTCCGCACCGACCGCAGGCGTGCCGCCGCCGCGACAGCGCCAACCGCGCTGCGCGACCAGCTCGCCGCCCTCGTCCCCGACGAGCGCCGGGCGCGGCTGGTGGCCGTTGTCCGCCGCGAGGCCGCGACCGTGCTGGGCATCCCGCCCGAGCCGGGTATCGGCGACACCCAGGTGTTCCGCGAACTCGGCCTGGACTCGCTCACGGCGGTGGAGTTGCGCCGCCGGCTGGCCGCCGAGATGGACGTCGCGCTGCCCGCCACGCTCGCCTTCGACCACCCCACGCCGACGGCCGTGGCCGAGCTGCTGCTGAGCCGGATGTCGCTGGCCACACCCGCGGCCGTCCGTACGCGGACCAGGCTGGTGGATGCCGCCGAGCCGATTGCGGTGGTGTCGATGGCGTGTCGTTTGCCGGGGGGTGTGGATACGCCGGAGGGGTATTGGGAGTTGTTGTCGGGTGGTGGTGATGCGATTGGGGAGTTTCCGGTGCGGTGGGCGGG
>NZ_JBQTHF010000091.1:0-12369 GCF_052390155.1 Actinokineospora sp.
GGGGGGGGGGGCCTCCTCGGGGCCGCGGGGGGGGGGGGGGGGGGGGGGCCCCGTCGGGGGTCGCCCCCCCCCCCCCCGCCGTCAGGGTTTCAGCCGGTCGGCCGCAGTTCCACGGTGCTTGCCCGCACAGCGGAGACGACCGCCGAGACCTGCGCCGTGGACAGGTGCGGGCCGATGGGCAGGCTGAGCACCTCGTCGGCCAGCCGCTCGGCCAGCGGCAGGGACCCGGCCGCCAGGCCCAGTCCGGCGTACCCGGGCGCGCGGTGCACCGCGACCGGGTAGTGGATCAGCGTGCCCACCCCGGCCGCGGTCAGCCGCTCCTGCAACACTGTCCGCCGCCGGGACCGCACGACGAACAGGTGCCACGCGGACTCCGCCCACGGCGCGACCCGGGGCAGCACCACGTCGTCGATGCCGTCGAGTTCGGCCAGATAGCGCGCGGCGACCGCGGTGCGCCGCGCGTTCCAGGCGTCCAGGTGCGCGAGTTTCACCCGCAGGATCGCGGCCTGCACCTCGTCGGTCCGGGAGTTGGTGCCGAGCGCCTCGTGCTGGTACTTGACCCGGGAACCGTAGTTGCGCAGCAACCGGACGCGCTCGGCGAGGGCAGGGTCGGCGGTCACCACGGCACCGCTGTCGCCGAGCGCGCCGAGGTTCTTGCCCGGGTAGAAGCTGAAGGCCACAGTGGACGGTCCGGCGCCGATCCGGCTGCCCCGGTGCCGCGCCCCGGGCGCCTGGGCGGCGTCCTCGACCACGAACAGCCCGTGCCGCTCCGCGATCCGGTTCACCGCGACCAGGTCGGCGGGTTGCCCGTACAGGTGCACGGGCAGGATCGCCTTGGTACGCGGGGAAATCGCCGCCTCGACGCGCTCCGGGTCGAGGGTGTAGGTGTTCTCAGTGGACTCCACTGGCACCGGGCGCGCGCCCACCGCGGACACCGCGAGCCAGGTCGCGATGAAGGTGTGCGCCGGGACGATCACCTCGTCGCCGGGGCCGATCCCGAGCCCGCGCAGGATCAACTCCAGCGCGTCGCGGCCGCTGCCCACGGTCACGCAGTGCGCGCCGCCGCAGTAGGCCGCGAACTCGGCCTCGAACGCCTCGGTCTCCGGGCCGAGCAGATACCAGCCCGAGGCCAGCACCCGCGCGACCGCGGCGTCGATGTCGGCCCGCAGCTCGGCGTACGGTGCCCGGAGATCGAGGAACGGGACCGCCATCTCAGCCGTTGAGCGGGCTGGTCTGGTGCGACACCAGCTTCCACTCGCCGTCCTGGCGCGCGATCACCCACATGGTTCGGACCACGCGCTCGGCGGGCAGCTCGGTCT
Organism: Actinokineospora sp.; assembly: GCF_052390155.1. Classification (NCBI taxonomy): domain Bacteria; kingdom Bacillati; phylum Actinomycetota; class Actinomycetes; order Pseudonocardiales; family Pseudonocardiaceae; genus Actinokineospora; species Actinokineospora sp. Next base: position 1,320 of record NZ_JBQTHF010000091.1, read on the forward strand.
CGCCCGCGTACAGCACGCCGCCCTCGGTGATCGCCAGCGCGACGTCGTCGGTGAGGAACCGGATCTCCAGCGGCTCGTCGACCAGCGACGCGCCCTTGTAGTGGCTCGCGAAACCGGTGGCCATGTGCGCGCGGATCTCGTCACGGCTGGTGAGCTGGTCGTCGCCGATGAGCAGGCTGCCGTTGTTGGTGAACACGTCGGCGAAGACGTCCGCGTCATTCTGCTCCCACGCGCCGCGGATGCGCAGGGGCACGCTGAGCACCGCGCCCTCTTTCCCGCCCGCGAACGCGCCGTAGTGACTGGCCCACTTCTTGGCCCCTGCGACCAGCGACGATGCCTTCGACATGCTCGTTGTCCTTTTCCTGGGGGGCGGTGCGGGTCACGGACCAGCCGCGGCACACGGCGAACCGCGCGCCGGTCCAGGGACGGCCGATCGGCCGCCGGGTCCGTCGATTGCGTAGTCCATGGTCGACTCCGATGATCGCCCGGCGCATCTTCCAGAATGCGGCATTCGGGCGGAAAACGGTTTCGAGCCCGGGGATCGCGGGCGGCTGCGGTACCGTGGCAATTGATTACACCGAGTAGTCGTCTGGGTGCGGCCGAGCCGTTCACCCAGCCTGAGGCGGAGCCGGTCGCGGTTCCTCAGCCGGCCGGGCCACGCCGCCGACCGCCGCCTCCCCCGAACCCAGGAAGGACCGCAGAAGATGACCACCTTTGTGTTGATCCACGGCGCCGGAGACGTCGGTTGGTACTGGCATCTGCTCGAAGCCGAACTGCGCAAGCGGGGCCACGACGTGGTGGCCCCGGACCTGCCGTGCGACGACGACAGCGCGGGTCTCAAGGAGTACACCGACACGGTCGTCGAGGCCATCGGCGAGCGCACGGACCTGGTCGTGGTCGGCCAGTCGTTCGGCGCGTTCACCGCGCCGCTGGTGGCCGACCGGCTGCCGGTCGACGTGCTGGTGCTGCTGGCCGGGATGGTTCCGGCGCCGGGGGAGAACCCTGGGGACTGGTGGGACAACACCGGCTACGGGACCGCCGCGGCCGACGCCGCCGAGCGCGACGGCGGCCTGACCGGCAACGACGACCCGTTCGTCAGCTTCTACCACGACGTTCCGCGCGCGCTGGCCGAGGAGGCCATGAGCAAGGAGCGCGCGCAGTCGCAGACCCCGATGGGCACACCGTGGCCGCTGGCGCAGTGGCCGAGTGTGACCACGAAGTTCCTGCTGTGCAGCGAGGACCGCTTCTTCCCGCCGGACTTCTTCCGCCGGGTCGCCAAGGAGCGCCTCGACGTCACCCCCGACGAGATCGCGAGCAGCCACTGCGTCGCGCTCGCGCACCCCGAGAAGCTGGCCGACATCCTGGAGGGCTACACCGCAGGCCGATAACGCACTTTCGCGTATGTGGACTCCGCGAGTCCGGGTTTTCTTCGAACCCGGACTCGCGGAGTCTTTTTGTCGTATCGGGCGCTCTGTGCGGGCACCGCCGCCCAGGGCAACCCGGGAGATGCGGCGGCAGGTAGTGAAATGACACCGTCAGATAGTGAAAACGTCATGTACGGGCACCGCGGATCCCATACCGGACGGTATTCCGCTGAAGACGATTTCGGTCCAGTGACGACGAACGTCGACCGTATTTCCGGCAGCTATGAAACGTGAGGACACCAACGATGACGGCGACTGTAGAACCGGCGGTGTGGGAACGGAACGCGAGCGCGCACGCCGACGAGCGGCTGGTCGGTCCGCGCGATCCGGCCTGGTGGTTCACCGGCGTGCGCCCCGAGGCCGGTGTGTGTCCGGGAGTCGGCGCGACGGGCCGGATCACGTCGCTGCCGATGCCGGATCTGTCCGTCTGCGACCGTGCCGCGGTGCTCGACTACTTCGACAACTCCTGGACGCTGCAGGAGACCCTGTTCGCGGGCCTGCAGACCGCGGAGGCGTTCTACCGGCCGCCGGACCACGGCCTGCGGCACCCGATGCTCTTCTACTACGGCCACCCGGCGGTGCTCTACATCAACAAGCTGCGGGTCGCCGGGCTGCTCGACGAGGGTGTCGACGCCTACCTGGAGCAGGTGCTGGAGACCGGCGTCGACGAGATGTCGTGGGACGACATGTCGAAGAACGAGATGCCCTGGCCCGCTGTGGAGCGGGTGCACGCCTACCGGGCCACGGTGTACCGGCTGGTCCGCGCGGTCATCGAGGCGACCGACTTCGCCCCGGACCTCGGGCGTCCGGTGACCATGGACGACCGGGCGTGGGCGCTGTTCCTCGCCTTCGAGCACGACCGGATCCACCTGGAGACCAGCTCCGTGCTGATCCGGGAGATGCCGCTGCGGCTGGTCGCGCCGCCCGCCGCGTGGCCGGCGCCCGCGCCTGCCCGACGCACCACAGTGGACGGTAAGCCGCAGCCGGAGTCCTATCCAGACAACCACACCGTCGCGATCCCCGGCGCCACCGCGCATCTGGGCAAGCCGCGGTCGTTCCCGTCGTTCGGCTGGGACAACGAGTACGGCAGCCGCGACGAGCAGGTCGCCGACTTCGAGACCACCCGCTTCCTGGTGAGCAACGGCGAGTACCACCGGTTCGTCGCCGACGGCGGCTACCGCAGGCCCGAACTTTGGTCGGACGAGGGCGAGCGCTGGCGCCGGTTCCGCAACGCCAAGTGGCCGCGGTGGTGGGTGGCGGCAGGCCCGACCGGGCTGCACGCCTACCGGCTGCGCACGACCTTCGAAGAGATCGACCTGCCGTGGGACTGGCCGGTCTGCGTGAACTTCCACGAGGCCAAGGCGTTCGGCGCCTGGCGGTCCGAAAAGGACGGTCGGAGCTACCGGCTGCCCACCGAGGTCGAGTTCCACCTGATGCGCGCCCTGCCCGCGAAGCCGGGCGTGGCCGACGACCCCGTGATGCGCGCGAGCGGCGCGGAGTTGGGCGAGGAGGGGATCAACGTCAACCTCGCCTGGGGTTCGGAGAGCCCGGTCGACCTCTCGCCCCCGTCGGCGCTCGGCGTGCACGACACCGCGGGCAACCTGTGGACCTGGAGCGAGGACCTCACCAACCCGTTCGACGGGTTCGCCGTGCACCCGTACTACGAGGACTTCTCCATCCCCTGCTTCGACGACCAGCACCAGATCATCCTCGGCGGGTGCTTCGTCAGCACCGGCGACCAGGCGAGCATCTGGGCCCGGTACCACTTCCGCCCGCATTTCCTGCAGCAGACCGGAATCCGGCTGGTCGCCGCCCCCGAGCAGCCCGCCAAGGACACCGACGTGGACCCGTACGCCACCCAGGAGATGCTCAACCGGTACCTGCTGATGCACTTCGGCAGCGTCGAGGACACCTTCGGCCGGGCGGACCATCCGCTGACCCCGGCGCACGGCTATCCCCAGCGGCTGGCCCGATTCCTGCTGGCCGAGGCCGAGCGGACCGGGGCGACGCTGAGCCGGGTGCTCGACGTCGGGTGCGCGGTCGGCGGGGCGTCGTTCGCCCTCGCCGAGGGCACCGCGAGCGTGGTCGGCGTCGACCTCAGCGCCCAGTTCGTGGAGACCGCGCGCACGCTGGCGCGGGGTGAATCCGTTGCCTACGAACGGGTCGACCAGGGCGAGGTGCGCACGCGCAAGTTCGCGCGCACCACCGCGGCCACCGACGGCATCGGCGTGGAGTTCGTCGTCGGCGACGCCTGCGCGCTGCCCGCGCTCGGCTCGTTCGACGCGGTGGTGGTGGCCAACCTGCTCGACCGGCTCGCCGATCCAGAGGCGTGCCTGCGCCAGTTCACCGACTCCGCGGAGTTCCTGCGCGCGGGCGGCCTGCTGCTGGTGGCCTCGCCGTGGAGCTGGCAGAGCGGCTACACCACACCGGAGAACTGGCTCGGCGGTCGGGCGCAGTCCTCGACCAGCGAGCACACGCTGCGGCGGCTGCTGGCCGGGGCGTTCGATCTCGTCGCCGAGGCGAATGTGCCGGGAACGCTGCGCAACCACGCCCGGCATTTCGAGCTCTTCGACGCCGACGTCACCGTGTGGCGAAAGCGGTGAATTCGTAGTCGATTCGCGATATCGACCTAAGAGGACTGTCGCGGTGGCGGGCCGGACGAGTTTCCGGCCCGCCTTCGGCGTGCGTACTCCGCATTCTGAGAGATGCCCGCCGGGCGGGACGACTGTAACGCTGATAGCCGGATAAACGAATCGCGGGAAGGACACAGCAATGCGCGTCCTGTTCGTCACCTGCCTCAACAAGTCCCAGATGTATCTGATGGCCCCGCTGGCCTGGGCGCTGCGGACCGCGGGGCACCAGGTGCGCGTCGCCAGCCAGCCGGACCTGGTGGACGACATCGCCGGTCTCGGCCTGACGCCCGCGCCGGTCGGCGCGCTGATGGCCCGGCTCAAGGACGAGCTGGCCGAGGCCGAGCCTGAGGAAGAGGCCGTCGTCGCCGACGCGGACCCGACCAACCGCACCAAGCCGGTGCAGAGCGCCTACGGCTGGGACGACCCGGCGAGCGAGTTCGTCGACATGGCCACCGACTTCTTCCCGATCCTCACCACGGATTCGTTCCTCGACGACCTCGTCGCCTACGCCCGCGCGTGGCAGCCGGACCTGGTCATCTGGAACACCCTCGCGTTCGCGGGCCCGATCGCGGCCCGGGTCAGCGGCGCGGCGCACGCCCGGCACCTGTGGGGTGTGGACGCGCTGGCCCAGTTGCGCGCGGGTTTCGTTGCCGCGCAGGCAGAACGCGGCGCCGAGGCACTGCCGGACCCGATGGCGGCCTGGCTGGGGCCGAAGCTGGAGCGCTATGGTCACACGTTCGACGAGGAGATGGTCCTGGGGCAGTGGACGATCGACCCGGCGCCGCCGTCGATGTTCCACCCGACCGGCGCGGGCGTGCACTACGTCCCGGTGCGCCAAGTGTCGTTCAACGGTCCGGCCAGTGTGCCGGACTGGGTGCACGAACCGCCCAAGCGCAGGCGCGTGTGCATGACCCTGGGCTTCTCGCACCGGGACTCGCACGGCGTCGAGGCGTCGGCGGGGGAGCTGCTCGAAGCGGTGGCAGACCTCGACATCGAGGTGATCGCGACCTTCAGCGCCAAGCAGCTCGACTCGCTGACCCGGGTGCCCGACAACGTGCGCGCGGTCGAGTTCGTGCCGTTAGGGGTGCTGTTACCGACCTGCGCCGCGATCGTGCACCACGGCGGCCCTGGCACCTTCGCGACGGCGCTGGAGCACGGGGTGCCGCAGTTGATCGTCCCGGGCACCTACTGGCACGAGAAGTGGTGGGCGCCGGTCGCGCAGGCCAACTGCGTGGAGGACCGCGGCGCGGGGGTCTATGTGGCCGACTCCGACCAGCTCACCGCGCAGCGGCTGCGCACCGAGTTGGAGCGGGTGCTGGGCGACCCGTCGTTCGCGCGCAACGCCGAGCGGCTGCGCGTCGACCTGCTCGGGGTGCCCAGTCCCAACGAGATCGTTCCGCTGCTGGAGAAGTTGACGGCCGAACACCGGTCGCGCACGTAGGCCCGCCGCGGGGGAGCCGGGGCGGGTCGTGATCTGGACGCAAGAGAAAGGGATCAGGCGATGAATTCGAACCCCGCAGACGGGGCAGCCCAGTTGGCCGGGCGGCGGGAGTGGCTGGGGTTAGCGGTATTGGCCCTGCCGACGATGCTGCTCGCCCTCGACCTCGGCGTGCTCTACCTGGCGCTTCCGCAACTGAGCGCCGACCTCGCCCCGACCAGTACCCAAACCCTGTGGATCATGGACATCTACGCGTTCATGACGGCCGGCTTCCTGGTCACCATGGGAACTCTGGGTGACCGGATCGGCAGGCGCAGGCTGCTGATGATCGGCGCCGCCGCGTTCGGCGTCGCCTCCGTGCTCGCCGCGTACTCGAACTCGGCGGAGATGCTGATCGTGACCCGGGCGCTGCTCGGTGTCGCGGGTGCCACGCTGGCACCGTCCACTTTGGCCCTGATCAGCAACATGTTCGCCGACGCGGGCCAACGCGGCATGGCCATCGGCGTCTGGATGAGCTGCTTCATGGCGGGCACCGCGCTCGGCCCCGTGGTCGGCGGCGCGCTGCTGGAGTCGTTCTGGTGGGGATCGGTGTTCCTGCTCGGCGTCCCGGTGATGGTGCTGCTGCTGATCGCCGCGCCCGTGCTGCTGCCGGAGTACCGCGACCCCGACGCGGGCAAGCTCGACCTGCCCAGCGTAGGACTGTCGCTGGCGACCATCCTGCCGATCATCTACGGCATCAAGGAGATCGCGCACGACGGACTCGGCGCGGTGGGGCTGCTGACCATCGCCGCCGGTCTGGCCATCGGGTTCGTCTTCGTGCTGCGGCAGCGCAAGCTGACCAACCCCCTGATCGACGTGCGGCTGTTCCGCATCCCGTCGTTCGCGGGCGCACTGGGCATCCTGCTCCTCGGCCCGGCCGTCATGGGCGGTGTCGGCCTGTTCGTCAACCAGTACCTGCAGATGGTCGAGGGCCTCTCGCCGCTGCGGGCCGGGCTCTGGCTGGTGCCCTCGGCCATCGCCACGGTCGTCGGCGCCATGTTCGCCCCCGCCATCGCCCAGCGCATCGCACCGAGCCGGATCGTCGCCGTGGGTGCGGTGATTCTCGCCCTCGGTGGTGTGTTGCTGTCGCAAGTGGGCAGTTCGTCCGGGCTGCCGCTGCTGATCGTCGGCCTGTCCGTGGTCTTCTTCGGCTTCGGCCCGATGGCCTCGTTGGGCACCGACCTGATCATCGGCGCCGCTCCGCCGGAGAAGGCGGGCTCGGCGGCGTCGATGTCGGAGACCAGCAGTGAACTCGGCGTGGCCCTCGGCGTCGGAATCCTGGGCGCCATCGGCACGGCCGTCTACCGTGGCGAGATCGTCGACACCGTGCCCGCGGGCGTCCCGGCCGAGGCCGCTGCCGCCGTCACGGACACCCTCCCGGGTGCCGTGACCGCGGCGGGGCAGCTCACCGGCGACCTCGCCCCGGCCGTGCTCGCTGCGGCCAGGGAGGCGTTCACCAGCGGTCTCAACACGATCGGTGCCATCAGCGCGGGCATCGGGGTGGTGCTGGCGATCATCGCGGGCGTCCTGCTGCGCGACACCGGCGGTTCGGAGGAGGCCACCGACGACACCTCGGCGGCCGAGGCCGATGGGGCAGGTGACGAGGCGCCCAAGGATCTGGTCACCGGATAGGGGACCAGGGTGTGGCTGCGTGACCGCGAACGGGATGCCGCGGTCACGCAGCCAACCGCTATGTCCTGGCCGCCCGTCCACATAGGACGTCGCGGCTGGCGGATAGTCGCGGCGCCGCCCGGCATCGGAACCGGCACGAGGTGCGCGGCGCGCGATCGGGTTCGCCTTTCGGACTTGTCCCGCGGCTCGGGCCGCCTTGCGGACTCGCACCGCTGCTCTGGCCACCTCCCGAACCGCCCACGGCCCCCCGGACTTGTCCACATCCGCCGGATCCATCCACAGAAATCCCGCCCCTCTCCCAAACCCGGCCATCGCCGATAGGCTGGAGCAGGGCCGAGCCCCCTGAGGTTGGGCGGGGGTTTGCCCGGTGGGGTCGATTCGGCAAAGTCGATCATCTTGGATGGGGGCAGCGGGCGTGGCTCTCACTGACCATGTCGGTGTGCCGACCTGCGGAAACGCTGGTTCGGGTGCCAGACGGCGGGTAGCCGCCAAGCTTGTTGTGCTTGACGGACGTGACGCGTTGGCCCGTAAGGCTTCCCGCGTGGTGGCCAGCGTGTTCCACAGTGGACAGAAAGATCCCGCGCCGACTGCTCGGCGCGGGATCGTTGCTGTCGGCGCTCAGTTGGTGCTGGTCAAGCCGGTGCTGGCGCTGACCAGCACCCGCCACCGGCCGCGGTCGTCGGCGGTGTAGGTGAGGGAGCTGAAGAAGTGCTCCTGGTACTCGAAGTCCGGGAAGACGAGCGTGGAATCGGTGACCAGCAGCGCAGTGTCGCAGTCGACGACCTTCTTCACGTGGGGGAAGCTCGCGGTGAAGTTCAATTGGAAGAGCTGGCCGAAGAGGCCGGCGATCTCCTGCTTGTTCAACTGGATGTCGCCATTCGGGTCGATCTTCGTGGCGTCGTCGCGGTAGAAGCTCATTAAGCGGTCCAGGTCGCGGGCGAGGAATGCTTCGTCGTACCGCCGAACGGTGTCGTCGAATCGGCGCTGGCACTCCGCGATCGTGCGATTCCGGTTCCGGTCGGTGTCGCTGGGAAGCGCCTGGGCGGGGGCGCTGAGCACAGTGGTGATACCGACCACGGTCAGCAGCGCACTGATTTTCTTCATGGGACTCTCCCTGGTCGAATGTCGATGTCCGAAAAGGCGCGATCCCGGCCGGTGGTCCCGGCCGGGATCGCTGCGGCCCGTGCTGGTGTGCTCAGACCGTGGCGGCCGATCGGGCCGCCGACTTGCGCGCCGTGCGCCGCAGCCACCAGTACACGAGGCCGAGGTTGAGGATCCAGTTCAGCCAGAAGCCCGCCAACTGGGCGACCACCGGCACGTTGAGTTCGTAGGACGGGAACAGCAGTGCGCCGTACCAGGCGGCGTTGAACATGAGCCTGCCGGTGAGGATGCTGGTGGCCAGCGCGAAGCTGTAGAGCATGAACTTGCGGTGCTCCGCCCAGCGGTGCTGGCGCGCCATCTGGTAGCCCGCGATGGTGGTGCCCAGGGCCAGGATCGTCCACACCGAGGACCCGATCGCGCCGATGCCGGTCAGCATGCCGAACGGCATGATGGCCAGCGACAACAGCGCCGACGGGATGATCCCGGCGAAGACGTAGAGCCTGCCGCTGGTGCGGTGCACGGTCGGGTAGGTGCGCCGCAGCCACGGCCAGACCTGCAGGACCACGGTGACGATCGCGATCGTGCCGAGCGTGATGTGCGCCAGCAGCAGCGAGTAGTGCGGGGTGAACGTCTCGTTGATCGGGATCAGCGACTGCGCCGGGTCCAGCGTGAGGTACACCGGCCACGACATGTACAGGAAGGCGGCCACGAGCAGCGCCAGCGGGATCATCCAGGGCCGCCGCCACCACGAGCGCGGTGCGGGTGAACCGGGCAGTCGGTCGAGTTCCTCGGTCACGCTCGCCGGAATGCGGACCTGCTCCGAATGCTGCGTCACGGTCGGTTCCTCCTCTGGTGGGAAAGGCGGCATCGGGGCGGACGCCGGGTGCGTCGGGGAAAAAGAATAGCGGCAGACAGCGCGAACCAACCGTATCGAGTGGACATCCCGGGCTCCTCTCCCATTGTGCGGAAATGATCGCCACGGCTGGCCGAGGAATAGCCTGTCCGGCACCCTGTGCGCCGTGTTATGCGCGCTGGGTGATTATCGGTGGGTGCGGTGAAGTGTTGTGCATTCTGGAAGAAGGCACGGCGTCCCCGCTGCTCCATCCTGCTTGTAGCAGTCATCCAAGGAGGAGCAATGTACGACTACGTGATCGTCGGCGCGGGTTCGGCGGGCTGCGTGCTCGCGGCGCGCCTGAGCGAGGACCCGGACGTCAAGGTCTGCTTGGTCGAGGCGGGTCCCGCGGACACCTCCCCGAACATCCATGTCCCGGCCGCGTTCGCCAAGCTCTTCCGCACCAACCTCGACTGGGACTACGACACCCACGACGAGCCGTTCCTGGACCGCCGCCGGATCTACCTGCCCCGCGGCCGGGTGCTGGGCGGCACCAGCTCGATCAACACCCAGATCTACATCCGCGGCAACAAGCTCGACTACGACGGCTGGGACCAGCCCGGCTGGAGCTTCGACGAGCTGCTGCCCTACTTCAAGCGCTCGGAGGACAACGAGCGCGGCGAGTCCGAGTTCCACGGCGTCGGCGGCCCGCTCGCGGTGTCGGAGAACCGGTCGAACAACCCGATGTCCACCGCGTTCGTCGAGGCCGCGGTCGAGGCGGGCTTCGCCGCGAACGACGACTTCAACGGCGCCGAGCAGGACGGCTTCGGCTACTTTCAGCTCACCCAGAAGGACGGGCGGCGGGCCAGTTCGTCCACGGCGTTCCTGCACCCGGCGCTGGGCAGGCCGAACCTGACCGTCGAGACCAACGTCCAGGTGCACCGGGTGCTCATCGAGGACGGCTGGGCGACCGGTGTGGTGGGCGCGCGGCTGGACGAGGAGATCACGATCCGCGCCGAGCGCGAGGTCATCATCGCCGCGGGCGCCTACAACTCCCCGCAACTGCTGCAGCTCTCCGGGATCGGCCCGGCGGCCCTGCTCGGCATGCTCGGCGTCCCGGTCGTGGTCGACCTGCCCTCGGTCGGGCAGAACCTGCAGGACCACGTGCTGATCCCGCTGATCTACGCCCACGAGCACCCGATCAGCATGCTGGCCGCGGGCGCGCCGGAGAACTTCCAGCAGTTCATGGCCGAGGGCCGCGGGCCGCTCACCTGCAACGGCCCGGAGTCGGGCGGGTTCGTCCGCTCGCGGTCGGGGCTCGCGGCGCCGGACGTGGAGTTCCTGTCCGCGCCGGTGATGTTCGTGGACAACGGTCTGGGCATCCCGACGAGCCACGCGCTGTCCTACGGCCCGTCGATGATCGCCCCGCGCAGCCGCGGCAGCGTCTCGCTCGCCTCGGACGACCCGACCACCAAGCCGCGGATCGTGCACAACTACTTCGCCGAGTCCGCCGACCTGGACGACGCGGTCGTCGCGCTGCGGCTGGCGTTGCGGATCGCGGGGCAGCAGGCGCTGTCGCCCTACACCGCGACGCCGTTCCGCCCGCCCGCCTCGGACTCCGACGCCGACCTGCGCGACTACATCCGCCGGTACACGCACTCGGTGTACCACCCGGCCGGCACGTGCGCGATCGGCTCCGTGGTCGACGCCGACCTGCGCGTGCGCGGCGTCGAAGGCCTGCGGGTCGCCGACGCGTCGGTGATGCCGACGGTGGTGCGCGGCAACACGAACGCGCCGACCATCGCGATTGCCGAGAAGGCGGCAGACCTGGTCCGCAAGACCACCGCCTAGCGCGGGCTGCTCACCAGGCGGGCGGCGCGAGGGGGCGGCGGCCGCCCCCGGGGGGGTGGGTGTGGGGCGCCGGTAGTGGCGTTGTCCGCGGGGAGCGCGC
>NZ_JBQTHF010000092.1:0-15725 GCF_052390155.1 Actinokineospora sp.
CCACCACCTGCCGCTGTAACAGGTCCCGGGTGCCCGCGCGGTGCGCGGCACGCTGGCCAACTTCGGCTCGTTCGGCGTCGCCGACATCGACTACGCCAAGATCGGATTCACCGGCTGACGTCGATGACTCGGACCACCCCACCGCCCCATCCCCCCCCAGGGTGCGCAACACCGCGACCACCCCGGGGGAACCGCTCCCATGTTGCCGCGCCGCGCGCCCCGCGTGGTGTGCCGGCGGTCCGGTGGTCCGAGTCATCGACGTCAGCCGGTGAAACCGATCTTGGCGTAGTCGATGTCGGCGACGCCGAACGAGCCGAAGTTGGCCAGCGTGCCGCGCACCGCGCGGGCACCCGGGACCTGGTACAGCGGCAGGTGGTGGCCCTCGGCCCAGATGAGCTTGTCGGCTTCCTGGGTCAGGGCGATGCGCTTGGCGTCATCGAGTTCGGCGTTCGCCTCGTCGAGCTTCTTGTTGATGTCCGTGGAGCCGACGCGGCCGTAGTTCTGGTTCACGCTCTTCTCGTCGAGGTAGTAGATGCCCTTCGACGAGCTGATCGGCCACGGGGTCTGCGACCAGCCGAAGCCGACCATGTCGAAGTTGCCCGGCGTGACGAAGTCCTTGAACAGCGCGGACGAGGGCTGCGCGTCGATGACGACGTTCACCCCGACCTCCTTGAGCTGCGCCTGGGTGAGCTTGCTGATCTGCTCGGAGATCGGGTTGCCCGCGGTGCTGACCATCCGCAGGTCGAGCTGCTTGCCGTCCTTCTTGCGGAACTCGCCGTCGAGCTTCCAGCCCAGGGCGTCCAGGTCGGCCTTCGCGGCGGCCTTGTCGGCCTTGACCGGCGCCGAGTTGTCGGCGTAGTCACCGGTGCCCTGCAGGAAGAAGTGGTTGCCCAGCGGCTTGGGGTCGCTGACGATCGGGCCGAGGATGCCCTTGGCGAACGTCGCGGTGTCCATGCCCTTCATCACGGCCACGCGCAGCTTCGGGTCCGCCAGGATCGAGGTCGGCGCACCGTTGAAGGTGACGTGGTTGTAGCTCTTGCCCGGCGCCTGGCGGATGGCCACGCCCTGGATCGCCTTGCCGCGCTGGTAGTTGTCCACACTGGACCCGATGGTGTACCAGTCGATCGCGCCGCCGGCGAGGGAGTCGGCGAGGGCCGCGCGCTCCACCACCCGGTAGGTGATCTTGTCCAGCTTGGCCTTGTCGCCCCACCACGCGTCGTCGCGGACCAGGGTGACCAGTTTGGCGGTCTGGTCGATGGTGCCGATCTTGAACGGGCCCGCGGTGACCTTCGGCGCGGTGGCCCAGCCGGTGTTGAACTCGGTCGCGGTCGCGTTGAGCGACTTCGGGTACAGCGGGGTGAACAGGCTGGTCCACTCGGCGAACTTGCGCTTGAAGGTGACCTTCACCTCCTGGTCTGTTGCACCCTTCTCGACCTTCTCGATGTCCTCGTGGCCGGTCGTGCTGGACACGGAGTACTCGGTGTTGGAACCGTTCGTCGCCTTGTACTGGGCGTCGAAGTCTTCCCAGGAGAACGCCGTGCCGTCGCTCCACTTGGCCTTGGGGTTGATCTTGTAGGTGACGATCTGCGGGTCGGTGGAGGTCAGCTCGGCCGACTCAAGGTAGTTCTTGTTGATGCTGATCTTGCCCGCTTTGTCGGCGATGTGGAGCTGCGGGATGATCGCGTCGAGGATGTAGTCGGTGTCCTGCGTGGTGCCGTCGATCTGGTTGTAGTTCCAGTTGTCGGGCAGCGCGTCCAGCGGCCACTTCAGCTCGCCGCCGTCCTTGAGCTTGGCGGCGTCGGTCTCGTTGATGTCCCACACGCCCTGCTGCGCCTGGTCGGCCCCGGTGACGCCCTTGTCCGAGCCGCTCTGGCCGCTGCCGCCGCCACAGGCGGACAGGGCGAGCGCCGCCGCGGTGACGGGTGCGACGAGCGCGACCCATTTCCTTCGACTCACTGGTGAACCCTCCTTCTAGGTGGCCGAACGACTGCGCGGCCGGGGAAACTCTCGTGGTCGCCGCACTAGACGACCTGGCGGGATTGCGCGTAGTGGCAGGCCGAACGGTGGTCGCCCGTGCCGTCGAGCACCGGCTCCCGCTCGACGCACAGCGACCGCCGCGCCTCGGGCAGGGCGGCGTAGGTGAAGCAGCGGGTGTGGAACCGGCAGCCCTGCGGGGGATTCGCCGGGCTGGGCAGGTCGCCGACGAGGATGATCCGCTCGCGCTGCCGCTCCTTGACCGGGTCCGGGATCGGGATCGCGGACAGCAGCGCCTGGGTGTAGGGGTGCTCGGGCGCGCCGAAAACCCGGTCGACCGCACCGATCTCGACGATCTTGCCCAGGTACATCACCGCGACCCGGTCGGCGATGTGCCGCACCACCGACAGATCGTGCGCGACGAACAGATAGGACAGGCCCAGCTTGGCTTTCAGTCCGTCGAGCAGGTTGATCACACCGGCCTGAATGGACACGTCCAACGCGGACACCGGCTCGTCCAGCACGATCAGCTTCGGCTCCAGCGCGAGGGCCCTGGCGATGCCGACCCGCTGGCGCTGGCCGCCGGAGAACTCGGCCGGGTAGCGCGCGGCGTGCTCGGCGCGCAGGCCGACGAGGTCGAGCAGTTCCGGCACCCGGTTGCGGATGGCGGCGGTGGAGTAGCCGTGTACCTGCATGGGCTCGGCGAGGATGTCGCCGATCGGCATCCGCGGGTCGAGCGAGGCCATCGGGTCCTGGAAGACGACCTGCATGTCGCGGCGGATCGCCTTGCGGCTCACCCGGTCCAGCTCGGTGGCCTGCTTGCCCAAGATCTCGATCCGGCCGCCCATGAGCTTCTCCAGGCCCAGGATCTCCATCAGGGTGGTGGTCTTGCCGCAGCCCGATTCGCCCACCAGGCCAAGGGTTTCGCCCGCGCGGATGTCGAAGGAGACGCCGTCCACGGCGTGCACGGTGCCGACGCGGCGCTTGAACACCGATCCCTTGGTGACGTGGAAGGTCTTCACCAGGTTGTCGACGCCGAGCACGATGTCGCGCTGTTCCCTCGGCACGGCGGCGATCTCGGGCTCGCCGATCACCTCGACGCCGAACACGTCCACGGCGTCCGCGTCGGTGCGGGCGATCTCCGCGCTGCGGATGCAGGCCGCCCGGTGTTCCGGGCTGCCGTCCACATCGGACAGTGGGGGTTCCTCGGCGCGGCAGGCGTCCACGGCCATCGGGCAGCGCGGCGCGAACGTGCAGCCCGGCGGCAGGTCCACCAGCGACGGCGGCTGGCCATCGATCGGCACCAGCGGCTGTTTCTCCCGCGCGTCCAGCCGCGGGATCGACCCCAGCAGGCCGAGCGTGTAGGGCATCCGGGGGTGGTCGTAGATCTCGTTGACCTGTCCCGTTTCCACCGCCTTGCCCGCGTACATCACCATCAGCCGGTCGGCGAACCCGGCGACCACGCCGAGGTCGTGGGTGATGATCACGATGCCCGCGCCGGTGACCTCCTGCGCGGTCTTGAGCACTTCGAGCACCTGGGCCTGCACGGTGACGTCGAGCGCGGTGGTCGGCTCGTCGGCGATGATCAGGTCCGGGTCGTTGGCGATCGCGATGGCGATGACCGCGCGCTGGCGCATGCCCCCGGAGAACTCGTGCGGGAACGCCTTCGCCCGCGCGCCGGCGTTCGGAATACCCACCAGGTCAAGCAGTTCCACCGCGCGGTTGGCGGCCTGCTGCCTGCTCACCCGGCCGCGGCCGTGGGTCAGCAGGGCCTCGGCGATCTGGTCGCCGACGGTGTAGACCGGGGTCAGCGCGGACAGCGGGTCCTGGAACACCATCGAGACCTTGCGGCCGCGGATGCGCGACAACTCGGTGTCGGACAGGCCGAGCAGTTCGCGGCCCTGGAACCGGATCGACCCGGAGATCCGCGCCTGCGCGGGCAGCAGTCCCATGACCGCCAGCGACGACACGGACTTGCCGGAGCCGGACTCGCCGACGATGCCGAGCACCTCGCCGGGGGCGACCCGGTAGCTCAGCCCGCGCACCGCGTTGACCCGGCCGTTCTCGCTGGGGAAGGACACCCGCAGGTCCGCGACCTCCAGCACCGGACCGTCCACTGTGGACCCGGCGTCGTCGAACAGCGTTTCCGCCGCGGTCATGGGGACACCTCGTTCTTCTTGACCTTCTTGTCGCGCTTGCGACTTCCTGAGGACGACGGGTCGAGCGCGTCGCGCAGCCCGTCGCCGAACAGGTTCACCGAGAGCACGAACACCACCAGGAACCCCGCGGGCACGTAGAACAGCCACGGGTAGGTGATCGCGGACTCCGTACCGGAGGCGATCAGCGTGCCGAGCGAGACGTCCGGGGGCTGCACGCCGAAGCCGAAGAAGCTCAGCCCGGTTTCGGCGAGCACCGCCGCGCCGACGGTGATGGTCGCGTCGATGATCAGCAGCGAGGCCATGTTCGGCACGATGTGCTTGGCGATGACGCGGAACGGGGTCTGGCCCATGAACCGCGCCGCCTTGACGTACTCGCGCTCGCGCAGGGTCAGTGTCATGCCGCGCACGATCCGCGCGGTGATCATCCAACTGAACCCGGCCAGCAGCACCACGAAGATCAGCCAGCTCTTGCCCTTGAACGCCGGGCTGGCCACCGCGATGATCAGGAACGACGGCAGCACCAGCAGCAGGTCGACGACCCACATCAGCACCCGGTCGGCCCAGCCGCCGAAGTAGCCCGCTGCGGCGCCGACGACGGCGGCGAGCGTGGTGGAGATCAGCCCGACCAGCAGCCCGATCGTCAGCGACTTCTGCAGCCCGCGCATCACCTGCGCGAACACGTCCTCGCCGATCTTGGTGGTGCCGAACCAGTGCGAGCCGCCGGGCGGCTGCAGGAAAGCGGTGTAGTCGGGGGTGGCGTACTCCCACGGCGAGAACAGCGGCGAGAGGAACGCCATCGCGTAGAGCGATACGACCACGAGCAGGCCCGCGACGGCGGGCTTGCGGCGCAGGAACCGCCGCAGCACCAGCCGCGAGCGGCTGGGACTGCGTTCGGCGACCGACGCGGTGTCGACCGGGCCCGCGCCTGCGGGGGAGTTGTTGTCCTGGGTGACGGTGACCATGTGCTGACTCCTCACACCCTGACCCGGGGGTCCAACGCGGCATAGAGCACATCGGACAGCCAGCCCGAGATGAGCACGAGGACCGCGACGAACAGCGTCACGGTGGCCACGATGTTGGTGTCCTGGCTGACCACGCCGGTGATCAGCCAGTCGCCCATGCCGTACCAGCCGAAGATCCGCTCGGTGAACGTGCCGCCGGTGATCAGCAGCCCGAAGCCGAACGCGAACAGTGTCGCCATCGGGATCAGCGCCGTGCGCAGGCCGTGCTTGAACAGCGCGCGCCGCCGGGTGAGGCCCTTGGCCTGGGCGGTGCGCAGGAAGTCGCTGCCGAGCACGTCGAGCATGGCGCTGCGCTGATAGCGGCTGTAGAACGCGATCTGGCCGAGCGCGATCGCCAGCGTTGGCACGATCAGGTAGCGCAGCCGGTCGCCGAGGGAGGCGAACCAGCTCCCCTCGAAGCCCGGTGTGGACTCGCCGAGGGTCTGCAGGTAGTTCGTGCCGATCAGGTCGTTGAACCCCTGCGCGGGCTGCTTGAGCAGCGTGCCGAGCACGAAGACCGGTGTGGACAGGATGACGAACGAGAACAGCGTGGCGAGGTAGTCGCTGAGCTTGTACTGCCGGATGGCGCTCACCACGCCGAGCAGCACGCCGAACACGACGCCGATGAGCACGCCGAGCAGGAACAGCCGCAGGCTCACGCCCATCCGGCGGGGCAGCTCCTCGGTGATCGGCTTGTCGGTGACCGTGCGGCCGAAGTCGCCCTGGACGACGCCGCCCAGCCAGGTCGCGAACCGCTGCGGCACGGGCTGGTCGAGGTTCAGGTCGGCGCGCTTGGCGTCCAGTACGGCGGCGGGCGGCGGCGGGTTGCGCTGTTGCAGGATGCCGACCGGGTCGAAGGTCGCCGAGGCGAGCGCGAACGCGAGGAACGTCGCCACCAGGCACAGGACGACGTAGTTCAGCAGTCGTCGGGCCAGGAATCCGATCATGTCGGCTCGGCCTCGTCTCCGGGCCGACCGGACGATGACCGCGCTGTGGTTCGTCGGTGGGTCAGTCGCATGTCCCCCACCACGGAGAAGTCGCCATGGGCAAGGGATACTTCGGTGTGAACGACCGACGAGGTACCTACTTTGGTAGGTAATCAGGTAACAGCTCGGCATCCGGGTCGTCAACTCGTTTTTCTGGACGCGACCTGGGCGTTTGTCGGGTGATCTGGGGCACATTCGACTTTTTTCGGACCCGTCCGGCCGACTACGTCCCGCCCACCCCCGCTGCGCCGAACGGGTACCCGGCGCCGGGGAGATCCACTCCTTCGGGTGAGCGCCACCGGGGTGTCCTAGTGGGACCGTCCGGTTTGCGCCGGTCGGGCCCCCGCGCTTGGGCTGTTCGGTTGCGGGCCAAACGGGTTGCCCCCCGCCCGCTGACGATCAGCCATTGTGGACATTGCGCGGTGGCCACTGTGGACAGCCGGGCGATGTCGTGGCACCGTGGACACGTGTCAGAATTGAACGCAACCGCCGCAGCACTTCTCGGACTGCTGCACGAGGGACCGCAAACCGGTGGCCAGTTGGTATCGGCCGCCCGCGAACGGTTCGGCTCGTTCTTCAGCGTCACCCGCAGCCAGGTCTACCGCGAGCTTCCCGCGCTCGCGGACAGTGGTCTGGTCCGCCTCGGCAAGCAGGGTCCGCGCTCCAGTCAGCAATACGTCATCACGGCGTCGGGCAAGAAGGCGTTCAAGTCGTGGCTCGGCGGCGAGCCGGGCCCCGATCACCTTCGCAGCCCACTGATCCTGCGCCTGGTGCACGCGAGCACGCTGACCGCCAAGCAGCGGGTCGCGCTGATCGACTCGGCGAAAGTGGTCTACAACGGCGAACACGAGGCGGCCAAGACGGCGGCCAAGTCCGCCGAGGACCCGTACGCCAAGGCGATCGCCGAGTTCGGCGTGGCCAGGGCACGGGCCGTGCTCAAGCTCCTGGACTCGATCCCCAAGACCTGAGCGGCGTACCGGCGCAGCGGCGATGTCCGTGTCCGCGTAATCTTTTCCGACGTGAACCCGGACGTCGCCACTGACCTCAAGGACCTCTCCGCCACGCTGTCCAGCGTCGAGGCGGTGATGGACCTCGACGCGCTGCGCGCGCAGATCGCCGAGTTGGAGGAGCAGGCGGCCCGTCCGAATCTCTGGGACGACCCGGACGCCGCGCAGAAGGTCACCAGCCAGCTCTCCCACCGGCAGGGTGAGCTGCGCAAGGTCGAGGAACTGCGCTCCCGGCTCGACGACCTCCCGGTGCTCTACGAGTTGGCCGAGGAGGGCGACGACGAGGCCGCGGCCATCGAGGCCGACACCGAGCGCGAGAAACTGCGTGCCGACATCTCCTCCCTGGAGGTGCGCACGCTGCTGTCCGGCGAGTACGACGAGCGCGACGCGCTGCTCACCATCCGGTCCGAGGCGGGCGGCGTCGACGCCGCCGACTTCGCCGAGATGCTGATGCGTATGTACCTGCGCTGGTCCGAGCGCCACGGCTACCCGACCGACGTCTACGACACCTCCTACGCCGAAGAGGCGGGGATCAAGTCGACCACCTTCAAGGTCACCGCCCCGTACGCCTACGGCACGCTGTCGGTCGAGCAGGGCACCCACCGGCTGGTGCGCATCTCGCCGTTCGACAACCAGGGCCGCAGGCAGACCTCGTTCGCCGCGGTCGAGGTCGCCCCGGTGGTCGAGCAGACCGACCACATCGAGATCGACGAGAAGGAACTGCGCGTCGACGTCTACCGCTCCTCCGGCCCGGGCGGCCAGGGCGTCAACACGACCGACTCGGCGGTCCGGCTGACCCACCTGCCGACCGGGATCGTGGTCTCGTGCCAGAACGAGCGCTCCCAGTTGCAGAACAAGGCATCCGCCATGGCGGTGCTGCAGGCCAAGCTGCTGGCGCGGCGCAGGCAGGAGCAGCAGGCCAGGATGGACGCGCTCAAGGACACCTCCAGCGGGTCCTGGGGCAACCAGATGCGCTCGTATGTGCTGCACCCGTACCAGATGGTCAAGGACCTGCGCACGGACTTCGAGGTGGGCAACCCGTCCGCCGTGCTCGACGGCGACATCGACGGTTTCCTCGAAGCCGGAATCCGCTGGCGCCGCACCCAGTAGTAGCTGCGGGTGCACGCAAGGTCACCTGCGGAAACCACTTCGCCGGGCGAGGCAACGGGTCGATAACGACCGGGGGTAGACTCGCCCACCGTGATCCGGCTCGAACAGGTATCCAAGGTCTACAAGACCTCCACGCGGCCCGCCCTGGAGAACATCTCGGTCGAGGTCGACAAGGGAGAGTTCGTCTTCCTCATCGGCCCGTCGGGGTCGGGGAAGTCCACTTTCCTGCGTCTGCTGCTGCGTGAGGAGGTGCCCAGCAAGGGCCGGGTCTACGTGGCGAACTTCGACGTGGCCAGGATGGCGCGACGCCGTGTTCCCCGGCTGCGCCAGTCGATCGGCTGCGTGTTCCAGGACTTCCGGCTGCTGGCCAACAAGACCGTCGCGGAGAACGTCGCGTTCGCCCTGGAGGTCATCGGCAAGCCGCGGCACACCATCAAGAAGGTGGTGCCCGAGGTGCTGGAGCTGGTCGGCCTGGAGGGCAAGGCCGAGCGCATGCCGCACGAGCTGTCCGGCGGTGAGCAGCAGCGGGTTGCGATCGCCCGGGCGTTCGTCAACCGGCCGCTGATGCTGCTCGCCGACGAGCCGACCGGAAACCTGGACCCGGACACCAGCCAGGACATCATGCTGCTGCTGGAGCGGATCAACCGGACCGGCACCACGGTCCTGATGGCCACCCACGACCACTCCATCGTGGACTCGATGCGCCGCCGTGTGGTCGAGCTGGACCTCGGCCGGGTCGTCCGCGACGACGCCCGCGGCGTCTACGGCGTCGGTCGCTGACCACGGCCACCACCCAGCCCCCGAAGACGAGGAACCCCACCCCCGATGCGTGCCAGCTTCGTGTTCAGCGAGGTCGTCACCGGCCTGCGCCGGAACATCACGATGACCATCGCGATGATCATCACCACCGCCATCTCGCTCGCCCTGCTCGGCGGTGGACTGCTGGTCGTGCGGATGATCGACAAGACCAAGACGCTCTACCAGGACAAGGTCGAGGTCAGCGTCTACCTGACCAACGACGTGTCCGCCTCGGAGAAGCAGTGCACCGCCGACCCGTGCAAGGGCCTGTTCACCGCGCTGCAGAACGACCCGGCCGTGGAGAGCGTCGAGTTCGAGAACCGCGACCAGGCGTTCGACCGGTTCAAGCGGATCTTCGAGGCGCAGCCGGAGCTGGTGAAGCTGGCCCGGCCCGAGGCGCTGCCCGCCTCGTTCCGGGTCAGGCTCAACGACCCGGACCGGCCCGAGGTGATCAGCCAGACCTACGGCGGCCGTGCCGGTGTGGACACGATCGCCGACCAGAGCGAGTTCCTCGACCGCTTCTTCAACGCGCTCAACGGCTTTCGCAACATGACGTTCGCGGTCGCG
This sequence comes from Actinokineospora sp., assembly GCF_052390155.1. NCBI lineage: Bacteria > Bacillati > Actinomycetota > Actinomycetes > Pseudonocardiales > Pseudonocardiaceae > Actinokineospora > Actinokineospora sp. Next base: position 9,603 of record NZ_JBQTHF010000092.1, read on the forward strand.
CTGTTCATGGCGATCGCGGCGCTGCTGCTGATCTCCAACACCGTGCAGCTCTCGGCGTTCACCAGACGCACCGAGGTCGGCATCATGCGCCTGGTGGGCGCGACCCGGTGGTACACGCAGCTCCCGTTCCTGTTGGAGGCCATGGTCACCGGCCTCGTCGGCGCGCTGCTGGCCATCGCGCTGCTGGTGCTGCTCAAACTGTCCTTCTTGGACGATGTGCTGGCCGACCCGATCGCCGCGGGCGTCGTCCGCTCGGTCGACGGGATCGACATCCTGCTGGTGACACCGTGGCTGCTGCTGGTCGCGCTGGGTATCTCCGCGGTCACCGGGTACGTGACGCTGCGGTTGTACGTTCGGACGTGACAATCACTTCGCGGTCGCTCGCGGCGCGCCCGTAGAGTCCCCGCCATGGTGAAGGAACGCGGCCAGAAGGTGATCGTGTCGAACCGCAAGGCACGCCACGATTACGCCATCCTGGACACCTACGAGGCGGGCATGGTGCTGCTGGGCACCGAGGTCAAGAGCCTGCGCGAGGGCAGGGCGTCGCTGGTGGACGCCTTCGCCACGGTCGAGGACGGCGAGGTCTGGCTGCGCAACCTGCACATCCCGGAGTACACCCAGGGCACGTGGACCAACCACGAGCCGCGGCGTACCCGGAAGCTGTTGCTGCACAAAGGCGAGATCCTCCGGCTGGTAGGCAAGATCAAGGAGAGCGGGCTGTCGCTGGTGCCGCTGTCGATGTACTTCAAGGACGGCAAGGTGAAGATCGAACTGGCGCTGGCGAAGGGCAAGAAGTCCTACGACAAGCGGCACGATCTCGCCAAGCGCGACGCCAACCGCGAGATCGCGAAGGCCGTAGGTCGGGCGGCGAAGGGCCGCGGCTGATGGCGCCCGCGAACGACGCGGAAGTGGCCGACTGGGTCCGCGGCCTCGGCTTGCCCGGGCTGGTCGACCTGCACGTGCATTTCCTGCCCGACGCCGTGCAGCGCAAGGTGTGGGCGTACTTCGACGACGCCGAGCGCAACTACGGCACCCCGTGGCCGGTGGCGTACCGGCAGTCCGAGGCCGAGCGGGTGGACATCCTGGCCGCGCTCGGGGTGATCGCGTTCGCGCCGCTGGTCTACCCGCACAAGCCGGGCATGGCCGGGTGGCTGACCGACTGGGTGGGCGAGTTCGCCGCCCGCACCCCTGGCGCGGTCCCCACCGCGACGCTGTACCCGGAACCCGAGGTCACCGCCTACCTCGACGCCGCCCTGCGCGCGGGTGCCCGCTGCGCCAAGGCCCACGTCCAGGTCGGCGCCTACGACCCGCGCGCCGACGTGCTCGACCCGGCGTGGGGCCTGCTCGCCGACGCGGGCGTGCCGGTGGTGGTGCACTGCGGCCACGGGCCGCTGCCGGGGGCGTTCACCGGGCTGCCGGTGTTCGAGGAGGTGCTGCGCAGGCATCCGCGGCTGGTCGCGGTGCTGGCGCACGCGGGGATGCCGGAGATCTCCCTGGCCCTCGACCTGGCCGCGCGCTACCCGGGCGTGCACATCGACACCACCATGGTCGGTGTCGACTTCACCACCCGCACCGCCCCGCTGCCCGCCGACTGGACCACCCGGCTGGCCGAGTTGCCCGACCGGATCGTGCTCGGCACCGACTTCCCGAGCATCCCGTACCCGTACGCGGAGCAGCTCCGCGCCATCGCGGGCTGGGCCGAGGACCCGCGCCTGGGCACCGACTTCCTCCGCGCCGTCCTGCATGACACCCCCGCGCGGCTGCTCGGCCTCTGAGCCTGCTCGCTCAGGGCGAACACCGAACGGAAACATCCGGGCGCTCGATCAGGTTGAGCTAGTCAGACTCAACTTTGGAGAGTGATCCCGATGTCCGAGGCCCTGACGCTGCCGGTGCTGCCGCTGGACGACACGGTCCTGCTGCCCGGCATGGTCGTGCCCATCCAGCTCACCGGTACCGACAACGCGACCGAGGCCCGTGCGGCCGTCGAGGCCGCGCAGGCGGGCGCCGACCCGGTCCGGGTCGTGCTCGTGCCGCGCCTGGACGGCAAGTACGCCAGGGTCGGCACGCTCGCCGTGGTCGAGCAGGTCGGCAGGCTGCCCGGCGGCGAACTGGCCGCCGTGGTCCGCGGCACCGGCCGGGTGCGCATCGGCGCGGGCACCACTGGGCCCGGCGCGGCCCTGTGGGTGCAGGTCGAGACGGCCGACGAGACCGTGCACGAGCGCACCCGCGACCTCGCCCGCGAGTACAAGGGGCTGGTCACGACCATCCTGCAGCAGCGCGGCGCGTGGCAGGTCGTGGACACCGTGACCCAGATCGACGACCCGTCGGTTCTGGCGGACATGGCGGGCTACGCGCCGTACCTGTCCGACGAGCAGAAGGTGTGGCTGCTGGAGACCACCGATGTGGCCGCCCGGCTGGACAAGCTGCTGGCGTGGGGCCGGGAGTACCTGGCCGAACTCGATGTCGCCGAGACCATCCGCAAGGACGTCAAGGAAGGCATGGAGCGCCAGCAGCGGGAGTTCCTGCTGCGCCAACAGCTCGCGGCGATCCGCAAGGAACTGTCCGAACTGGACGGCAAGCCCGCCTCCGAGGAGCAGGACTACCGCGCCCGAGTGGCCGAGGCCGACCTCCCGGAGAAGGTGCGCACCGCCGCGCTGTCCGAAGTGGACAAACTGGAGCGCACCTCGGACCAGTCGCCGGAAGTGGGCTGGATCCGCACCTGGCTCGACACCGTGCTGGAACTGCCGTGGACCACACGCACACCCGACGAGTACGACATCGCGGGCGCGCGGGCGATCCTGGACGCCGACCACGCCGGGCTGGACGACGTGAAGGACCGGATCATCGAGTACCTGGCCGTGCGCAAGCGCCGCGACGAGCGCGGGCTGGGTGTCGTCGGCGGGCGGCGCAGCGGCGCCGTGCTCGCCCTCGCCGGTCCGCCCGGGGTCGGCAAGACCTCGCTTGGCGAGTCGGTCGCGCGGGCGATGGGCCGCAACTTCGTCCGGGTCGCGCTCGGCGGCGTGCGCGACGAGGCCGAGATCCGCGGCCACCGGCGCACCTACGTCGGCGCGCTGCCGGGCCGGATCGTGCGCGCCATCACCGAGGCGGGCTCGATGAACCCGGTCGTGCTGCTGGACGAGATCGACAAGGTAGGCGCGGACTACCGGGGCGACCCGACGGCCGCGCTGCTGGAGGTGCTCGACCCGGCGCAGAACCACACCTTCCGCGACCACTACCTGGAGGTCGAGCTGGACCTGTCCGATGTGGTCTTCCTGGCCACCGCCAACGTGATCGACTCGATCCCGGCGCCGCTGCTCGACCGGATGGAACTGGTCGCCCTCGACGGCTACACCGAAGACGAGAAGGTCGTCATCGCCGCCGACCACCTGCTGCCCCGGCAGTTGGAGCGGGCCGGGTTGACCGCCGACGAGGTGGCGATCGAGGAATCCGCGCTGCGGCTGCTGGCGGGGGAGTACACCCGCGAAGCCGGGGTGCGCCAGCTCGAACGGTCGATCGCGCGCGTCCTGCGCAAGGTCACCGCGCGGCTGGCCGTGGGTGAGGTCGAGCTGCCGCTGCGGGTGGCCGCGACCGACCTGCGCGGCTACCTCGGGCAGGCCAAGCACACGCCCGAGTCGGCCGAGCGCACGGCGGTGCCCGGCGTGTCCACCGGACTCGCGGTCACCGGCGCGGGCGGCGACGTGCTGTTCGTCGAGGCGTCGCTGGCGGAGCGGGGGACCGGCTCGACCGGCGTCACGCTCACCGGGCAGCTCGGCGAGGTGATGAAGGAGTCCGCGCAGATCGCGTTGTCCTACCTGCGTTCGCACGGCGCGGAGCTGGGCCTGCCGGTCGGCGACCTGGCCGATCGGGGCGTGCACGTGCACGTTCCGGCCGGTGCGGTGCCCAAGGACGGGCCGAGCGCGGGGGTCACCATGACCACGGCGCTGGCCTCGCTGCTGTCGGGCAGGCCGGTCCGGTCGGAGGTGGCGATGACCGGCGAGGTGTCGCTGACCGGGCGCGTGCTGCCGATCGGCGGCGTGAAGCAGAAGCTGCTCGCCGCGCACCGGGCGGGCATCACCACGGTGTTGCTGCCCAAGCGCAACGAGCCCGACCTGGACGACGTGCCGGAGTCGGTGCTGAGCGCGCTGACCGTGCACCTGGTGAGCGACGTGCGCGAGGCGCTCGACCTCGCGCTCGACCAGGTCGCGGCCCTGGCCGCCTAGTGCCAGGGTCACCGCACTAGACCATTCCCAATTTTGGCAGGTGGGAATATGCCAAACGGCCCTATTTCCGCGCAAAACCTAGCGCGTCGCCGGCGTTTTGCGTCATGTTCCCGAGCAACGTTCGCGCGGACGTCGAAGTAGTCTCCGTCGCTCTCCGGCCGGCGCTGCCGCTCCGGCCGGACAGCGCCCTGCATGAAGGAGATTCTGCGATGGGCGATGTTCGCGTGACCAGGACCAGGCGACTGGCCGGTCTTGGCTTGGCCGTGGCCGCGGCCACGGCATTCGCGGTGGCTGCCGCGATTCCGGCGGTGGCCGCCGAGGGCCAGATCCTGACTGTCAGCGGTGCCGAAGCGGTCAAGGACAGCTACATAGTCGTCATCAAGGACAGCGCGTCGCCGAGATCGGCGTCCGCGCAGACCGCGCGCTCGCTGACCGGCCGCCACGGCGGGCTGGTCAAGGCCGCGTGGCGGCACGCGCTCAACGGGTTCGCCGCCCAGTTGAGCGTCGAGCAGGCCCGCAGGCTCGCCGCGGACCCGGCGGTCGCCTACGTCCAGCAGGACGCGGTGGTGCGCCTGACCGACACCCAGCCGAACCCGCCGTCGTGGGGCCTCGACCGGGTCGACCAGCGCGACCTGCCGCTGAGCAGCAGCTACACCTACGACACCACGGCGAGCAACGTGCGCGCCTACATCATCGACACCGGTATCCGTACGACGCACACCACCTTCGGCGGGCGGGCGACGTTCGGCATCAACACCACCGGGGACGGCAACAACTCCGACTGCAACGGGCACGGCACGCACGTGGCGGGCACGGTCGGCGGTTCGCAGTACGGCCTGGCGAAGGGCGTGCAGCTCATCGGAGTCAAGGTGCTGAACTGCCAGGGTTCCGGCACCACCGCGGGCGTGGTCAACGGTGTCGACTGGGTGACCCAGAACGCCGTGAAGCCCGCGGTCGCGAACATGAGCCTCGGCGGCGGCGTGGACGCCGCGCTGGACACCGCGGTGCGCAACTCCATCGCCTCGGGCATCACCTACGCGATCGCGTCGGGCAACTCCAACGCCAACGCGTGCAACTTCTCCCCTGCCAGGGTCGCCGAGGCGATCACGGTGAACGCCTCCACCATCAACGACGCCCGCGCGTCGTTCTCCAACTTCGGCACCTGCACGGACATCTTCGCCCCCGGTGAGGGCATCACGTCGTCGTGGAACACCAATGACACCGCGACGAACACGATCAGCGGCACCTCGATGGCCGCGCCGCACACCGCGGGTGCCGCCGCGTTGTGGCTGGCCACCCACCCCACCGACACCCCGGCCGCGGTGGCCACCGCGCTGATCAACAACTCCACCCCGAACAAGATCACCAACCCGGGCACCGGTTCGCCGAACCGGCTGCTCTACACCGCGCCCGGCGGCGGCACGCCCGGCTCGCCGTCGGCCACCAACCCCGGCAGCCAGACCGGGACCGTCGGCACGGCAGCCAGCCTGCAACTCTCGGCGTCCGGCGGCACCCCGCCGTACACCTGGGCGGCCACCGGACTTCCGGCCGGCCTGTCGATCAACTCCGCCGGCCTGATCACCGGCACGCCGACCACGGCCGCCACCTACACGGTCACCGCGACCGTGACGGACTCTGCCAGCCGCACCGGCAGCACGACCTTCACCTGGACGATCAACCCGGTCGCCACGCCGGGCTGCTCGGCCACCAACGGAACCGACGTGGCGATCCCCGACCTGTCCACTGTGGAGAGTTCGATCGTCATCTCGGGATGTGCGGGCAACGCGTCGGCCACCTCGACGGTCGAGGTGCACATCATCCACACCTACAAGGGTGACCTGGTCGTGAACCTGGTCGCGCCCGACGGCAGCCTGTACCTGCTGCACAACCGGGCAGGCGGCAG
>NZ_JBQTHF010000093.1:0-5332 GCF_052390155.1 Actinokineospora sp.
CCGCGCGCTCCAGCGCCTCCCACGCGGTCACCAGCAGCAGCCGCTGCTGCGGATCCATCGCCTCGGCTTCTTTCGGTGTGATGCCGAAGAAGGCGGGGTCGAAGGACTCGATGTCGTCGAGGAAACCGCCGTGGCGCGCATAGGACTTCCCAGCCGCCTCCGGGTCCGGGTCGTAGAGCGACTCCACGTCCCACCGGTCGGCCGGGAACGGGCCCACCGCGTCCCGGCCCTCCGCGACCAGCCGCCACAGGCCCTCCGGGTCGGACACCCCACCCGGCAGCCGACACGCCATGGACACCACGGCGATCGGCTCGTCCGAAGTGGACACCCGAGGCCGCTCGACGGCCGCCGGGGCGCGGCCGCTCGTCGCGAGCACGCCGCTCAGCAGGTACGCGCCGAGGCGGGCTGGAGTCGGGTGGTCGAACAGCAGGGTCGCCGGGAGCCGGGTGGCGAGGCGGGCGCTGATCCGGTTGCGCAACTCGACCGCCGTCAGCGAGTCCATGCCGAGTTCGCGCAGCGGCAGGTCGGGGTGGACGGACTCGATCGAGCGCAGGCCCAGGACGCGGGCGGCCTCCTCGCGCACCAGCGCCAAGACCCGCTCGGCGCGTTCGGCCGCTGGCAGCCGGGACAGGCGCTCCACCAGGCTGTCGTCGTGCCCGGTGCGGGGCGCGGGCAGCAGCGAACGCCACACCGCGGCCGCCGTGCCGCCTGCCGTGGACACGGTCTCGCGCAGGCGGGACAGGGTGATGTCGGCGGCGACCACGTGCGGGGCACCGTGGCGCAGGGCGAGTTCGGTGACGTCACGGCCCTGCCCGGAGCTGAACGCGCCGTAGCCGAACCGGGCCATCCGCTTGAGGTCGGCGTGGTCGACCGCCAGGCCCTCGTCGGCCCAGGCGCCGTAGGAGATCGACATCCCTGGCAGACCCGACGCCCTGCGGTGGTGGGCGAGCTGGTCGAGGAAGACGTTGGCCGCCGCGTAGTTGGCCTGCCCCGCGTTGCCGACCACGCCCGCGAACGACGACGTCATCAGGAACAGTTCGAGCGACCTGCCCGCGGTGAGCCGGTGCAGGTGGACCGCGCCGTCGAGCTTGGGGCCCAGCACCCGGGCGAGCCGGTCCGGGGTCAGCTCGGCGACCATCCCGTCGTCCAGCACACCCGCGCAGTGCACCACCCCGCGCAGCGGCCGGTCAGGACCGATCCGGTCGAGCACCCTGGCGAGCGCCGTCGCGTCCGCGACGTCGCAGGCCGCCACGTCCACCTCGACGCCCAGGGCGGTGAGCTCCGCGGTGACCTCGGCGGCGCGCGGGTCGGCGGCACCCGTGCGGGAGACCAGGAGCAGCCGCGGCACACCCCGTTCGGCGAGGAGTCGGGCGATGTTGCGACCGACCCCGCCCAGACCACCGGTGACCAGCACCGTGCCGTCGGTGGGGACGCGCGCGGGCTCCGCCTCGGCCGCCCGGAGCCGCACCAGCCGGGGAACGAGCAGCGCACCCGCGCGCACGGCCACCTCGGGCTCGGCCCGCAGCCGCACGGCGGCGACCACCGAGTCGGCGTCGTCGAGGTCGATCAGGGTCAGCCCGAGGTCGGGGTGCTCGGCGCGGGCCGCGCGAGCGAGACCCCACAGCACCGCCTGGGGCAGGCGGGGCACCGGGTCGCCGTCGCCCGCCGCGATCGCGCCGCGGGTCACCCAGACGGTTCGGGCGGGTGCGTCCTCGCCCGCCGCGATCAGCGCCCGCAGTTCGGCGAGGCCGATCCGCGCGAACTCCCCCGCGGCACGGGCCGGGTCGACGTCGAACGCGGGGGGACACGGCCACAACCGCACCACGACCTCGCGGCTCGACTCGCCGCACCGGATGCCTGCCGCCTCGATGTCGCGCAGGATCGCCGCCGACCGCGGGTCGGGGGTGTCGCCGACGACGGTCCACTCCCCCGACGACGGCTCGCCGGGCCGCTCGGGCGCGGCCGTCCACGCCACCTCGAACAGGTGCCGCCCGTTGCCCGATCCCGCCGCGAGATCGGCCGAACCCGCCGACCGCGCCCGGACCCCCTCAAAGCGTCCTACGGCGAACCCGTCGGCATCCCACAGGGTCACGTCGAGCGTGCGGTCCTCTTCGGACACACCGGTACGCCGCACCGACACGACGATCTCGTCGCCGCGGGCACGCGACAGGCTGACCCGGCCCATCGACGCGGGCAGCAGCACCCGACCGTCGGCCGCGACCCCCTCGTCGAAGGCCGCGCACACGTGCAGCGCGGCGTCCAGCAGCGCCGGATGGATCGGGTACGGGTCGGCGAGGTCACGGGCGGCAGGCGGCAGCGACAGCCGGGCCACCAGCTCGCCGTCGCCGGTCACCACCGCGTCCCGCACGCCCCGGAAGGCCGGGCCGTAGCCGAGGCCGAGCAGGGCCAGTCGCTCGTAGGTCTGCTCGCTCCACGCCGACCCACCGGTGTCCGGCCACACCGGGGGCGCGCCGGTCACCGGCTCCGCCTCGACGGCGGTGGCGGTGGCGTGCAAGGTCCAGCGGGCGGACTCGGCACCGCGTGGGCGGCTGTGCACGGTGATCTCGGGCATCGGTCCCGTGCCGACCACCTCGACGGACACCTCGACCGCGGTGGCCCGGGTGAGCACCAGCGGTGCGACCAGCAGCAGCTCGGCCAGGTCGACCGGGTCGTCCGGGCGGACGACGGCCAAGGCGGCGCGGCACAACTCCAGCAGGGTCGTGCCCGACACCACGATCCGGCCGAACACCGTGTGGTCGCGTAGCCAGTCCACAGTGGACGGAAGCCACTCGTTGCGGAAGGTCCACCGGCTCTCGTCGGCCGACTGCACCTGGACACCGAGCAACGGGTGCGCCGCGCGGTCGAACAGGCCGGGTCCGTCGCGGGCAGGCTCGGGCTCGGCCCAGTAGCGCTGAGCGTCCCAGGCGTAGGTCGGCAGGTCCGCGGCGGCCGTGTCGGCGACCAGACGCCGCCAGTCGACAGCCCACCCGTGGACGTGCAGCTCGGCCTCGGCACGGTCCAGGCAGGCGGGCCCGTCCTCACCGCGGCGCAGCGACCCCACGGCGACCAGATGGTGGCCCGCGTCCTCCCCGGTCGTGTCCAGCGCGGTCAGCAGGGACGGGTGCGGGCTCAGCTCGACAAAATGGCGGTAGCCGTCGGCGGCCATCCGCTCCACGGTCGGTCCGAAGAGGACAGTCTCACGCAGGTTCGTGTACCAGTACCCGGAGTCCAGCTCCCCGATGACGGGCGCACCGGTCACGGTGGAGTACCACGTGACGGCCGTCGACGACGTCACCACACCGGCGAGCTGCGCGGTGATCCGCTCGCGGACCGGCTCGACCAGAGCGGTGTGCGAGGCGTAGTCGACGTCGAGGCGGCGGGCGAAGACCTGCTCGGCGGCGAGGTCGGCGAGCAGCCCCGCCAGCGGCTCCACCTCGCCCGCGACCACCGTGGCCCGGCCGCTGTTCACCGCGGCGACCGACACCCGTCCACCGAGTCCGGCGAGCCTGCTTTCGACCTCGGTGCGCGGTAGGGCGACCACGGCCATGCCGCCGGTGCCTGCCAGCTCGGTCAACCCGCGGCCGCGCAGCGCGACCACCGCGGCCGCGTCCTCAAGGCGCAGCGCCCCGGCGACGTACGCGGCGGCCACCTCGCCCTGGCTGTGTCCGATCACGGCGTCCGGCTCGATCCCGCGAGCCCGCCACACGGCGGCCAAGGACACCATCACCGTGAACAGGGCCGGTTGGACGACGTCCACCCGGTCCGGCGACGGGGCATCCGCGTCGCCGCGCAGGACGGCCGCCACCGACCAGTCGACGTAGCGCCGCAACGCGGTGTCGCAGCGCTCGACGGCGTCGGCGAACACCGGATCGGTCGCGAGCAGGTCGCGGGCCATGCCGGTCCACTGGGCACCCTGGCCGGGGAAGACGAAGGCGATCTTGCCCGCGGGCAGTGTCCGCCGGGGCCCGATGATCGAGCCGGTGTCGGACCGGCCGTCGGCCAGGTCCCGCAGCGCGGCCGACAGTCCCTCCCGGCCGGTGGCCCGCAGCACGACGCGGTGGTCGAAGTGGGTGCGTCGGTGGGCCAGGGTCGCGGCCACCGCGGCCAACGACAGCTCCGGCCGGTCGGCGAGGACGTCGTGCAGCCGCTCGGCCTGCTTGCGCAGTGCCGGAAGGCTTCGGGCGGACAACGGGAAGAGGGTCGACTCCGGCTCGACCCCGGCGCCCGCGGGGTCCGTCCGGGGTGCCTCCTCGATGACGAGGTGCGCGTTGGTGCCGCTGATACCGAAGGAACTGAGCCCGGCCCGGCGAACGCGGTCCGGGCTCACAGGCCAGGGAACCGCCTCCCGCAGCACGCGCAGCCCGCTGCCGTCCCAGTCGACGTGCCTGCTCAACGTGTCGGCGTGCAATGTGGCAGGCAAGGTCTGGTGCCGCAGCGACTGGACCACCTTGATCAGACCGGCGATCCCCGCGGCGGCCTGGGTGTGCCCGAGGTTGGACTTCAGCGAGCCCGTGCAGAGCGGGCGACCCGGGTCCCGTGCGGTGCCGAAGACCCGCGCCAGCGCGTTGGCCTCGACCGGGTCACCCAGCGAGGTACCGGTGCCGTGCGCCTCCACGTAATCGATGTCATCAGGCCGCAACCCGGACAGCTCCAAAGCACGCCGGATCACCTGCTCCTGCGCGGGACCATTGGGCGCGGACAAACCCTGACTGCGGCCGTCCTGATTGACCGCGACACCACGCAACACCGCAAGCACCCGATCACCCGCACGCCGGGCATCGCCCAGACGCTTCAACACCACCATCCCCGCACCCTCGGCCCAGACCGCACCATCGGCGTCGTCGGAGAACGAACGGCACCGCCCAGTCGGCGACAGACCACGCAGCCTGCTGAACTCCACGAACAAGTGCGGAGTCACCATCACGGTCGCCGCGCCTGCCAGCGCCAGATCGCACTCCCCCGAGCGCAGCGCGTTCACCGCCAACTGCACCGCGACCAGCGACGACGAACAGGCCGTGTCCACCGTCAACGCGGGCCCCTGCAACCCCAGCGCATAAGATAATCGGCCCGACGCCACGCTCAACGCGGACCCGGTGCCGATATAGCCGTTCATCTGGTCCAGCCGGGCGCCCTGCAAGTAGTCGCTGGCCATCATGCCGACGAACACACCGGTAGCGCTGCCCGCGAGGGTGGCAGGCACGATGCCCGCGCGCTCCAGCGCCTCCCACGCGGTCACCAGCAGCAGCCGCTGCTGCGGATCCATCGCCTCGGCTTCTTTCGGTGTGATGCCGAAGAAGGCGGGGTCGAAGGACTCGATGTCGTCGAGGAAACC
>NZ_JBQTHF010000094.1:0-10552 GCF_052390155.1 Actinokineospora sp.
GGCTGGGAGCACCGGAATCAGACCTCGCCTACCTTCTGGCCCACCTGCTGCTGCACGCCTCAATGGTGTCCGGCTGGGAGCACCGGAATCAGACCTCGCCTACCTTCTGGCCCACCTGCTGCTGCACGCCTCAATGGTGTCCGGCTGGGAGCACCGGAATCAGTCACGTGTTACAGCATGGCGTCACACCTATTTATCGGGCCTCAATGGTGTCCGGCTGGGAGCACCGGAATCAGCAGACGACGCGGGTCAGCGAGTGCGTCGTCGTGGAGCCTCAATGGTGTCCGGCTGGGAGCACCGGAATCAGGTCGAAACAGCTTTGTGGTCTTCTACCGACGATGACGGGGCCTCAATGGTGTCCGGCTGGGAGCACCGGAATCAGCCAGCCGACCAGTTCGGCTCCGACTGGAACTGGGCAGCCTCAATGGTGTCCGGCTGGGAGCACCGGAATCAGCCCCCACTGCGCGTCCTGCGCGATGCGCTCTTGTCGGCCTCAATGGTGTCCGGCTGGGAGCACCGGAATCAGGGGGGATTTCCCGAGCTCTGGCGCGGCGATCAATCTGCCTCAATGGTGTCCGGCTGGGAGCACCGGAATCAGGCCTGACGTCCCTACCCTGGCCGACAGGCGACGGGTGCCTCAATGGTGTCCGGCTGGGAGCACCGGAATCAGCTATCGCGAAGAGTGAAACTGCGTCAGGCGGTGTGGCCTCAATGGTGTCCGGCTGGGAGCACCGGAATCAGTCGGGTCCGTTCGCGATGTGCACCAAGCCGTTCCGCGAGCCTCAATGGTGTCCGGCTGGGAGCACCGGAATCAGCTGGTCGGCGGGGACGCGGGTGCCATGCCAGGCATAGAGCCTCAATGGTGTCCGGCTGGGAGCACCGGAATCAGCTCAACATCTTTGTGAACGCGCCGACCCTGTACGCGGCCTCAATGGTGTCCGGCTGGGAGCACCGGAATCAGTTTAAGAGTTAACAATACCCCCGCCGCCGACGATAAGCCTCAATGGTGTCCGGCTGGGAGCACCGGAATCAGTGGAAGATCGCCCAGAAGTACTACGGCCAGGGGGCGCCTCAATGGTGTCCGGCTGGGAGCACCGGAATCAGGGCTCGGGGTTTTCGGGCCCTGTGACCTGCGAGGATACCTGAGGTTGCGAGCGGTCCGCGAGGGTGATCGTCTTGAGGGTGGCGGGAGCCGTGGTTTCTGGTGGTTTTGTGGTGTTGACCTGGGTGCGAGCGGTCCCCGGGGTTGGAGGCTGGACCTGACCGCTCGCAACAGCGTCAGACGATCTGTGGGCCGGTGTGGGGCAGGGTGCGGCGTCTGCCGAGTGTGCGGACGGGGGCGGGGGCGTTTACCGGGCCGAGGTCGATCTGGATGACGCTGTCTTCGTTGAGGTTCATGGCGTCGGTGACGGCGGTTTCGAGTTCGGCTCGTTCAGCGAGGGTGAGGTCGCAGAGGAATACCGAATACTGTAGTCGCTGGCCGTGGTCTTCCATGAGGATGCATACGCGGCGGAGTCGTTTGGGGTCGGCTATGTCGTAGGCGATGAGGTAGCGGCGTCTGGCCATTCGATCACCGGGTGACCATGGGTAGGTATTCGGGTAGTTCGCCGACGAGTACGGCGGCGAGTAGTCGGGCCTGGACGTCCATCACTCGCCGGTAGCTGATTTTGTACTTGAATACGGGGTGGCGGATTTCGGTGTGCAGTCGGCGTTCGTAGGCGCGGAGGACTGTGCGGCGGCCGTCGGCGGTGAGGGATACGGCGCCTGCTCTGCGGATGAAGTCCGAAGCGGTGATCTCGCCGTTGTTGAGCAGGCCGATGACGACGGAGTCGGCGATCAGGGGTCGGAATTCCTCGGCCAGGTCGAGGGCGAGTGCTGGTCTCCCGTGGCGGGAGCGGTGGTAGATCCCGAGTTGTGGGTCGAGGCCGACGCCGAGGGTGATGGCGACGAGGTCTTTGGTGAGCATCGAGTAGCAGAACGACAGCAGTGCGTTGACGGGGTCGGGTGGGGGTCGGCGGTTGCGGCCGAGTTGGGAGAATTCGGCGGCGAACGCGGTGGCGGGTTCGGCGAGCATGGTGGGCAGGGCGCCGAAGTACAGGCGGGCGGCGGTTCCCTCGATGCCGAGCAGCGAGGAGAAGTTGTCGCAGTCACGGGCTGCCTCGGCGAGGCGTTTGAGGGTGGCCAGGGTGGTGTTGACGTCGCCGCGGGCGTTGCGGCGCAACAGGGTCCGGCAGTTGAGGATCTTCCCGGCGATCATCCGTTGGGCGAGCCCGGCGCCGCCTTGGGCGTGTGCGGCGGTCTGGCGGCGGCGGAGTTCGACGTATCCGGTCTGTTGGCCGACGGCGAAACCCTGGAGCCAGCCGCCGGTGCTGAGCCACAGCACGGGTATGCCGCGGGCGAAGCACTCGGTGAGGGCCTGGGTGCTGATCTGGACGCGGCCGAAGACGGCGAGCTGAGCGACGTCAAGCACTCGGAACGAGGCGATTTTCTCCTTGTCCTTGCTCACTTCCAGGCGTCCACTTCGGACTCCGACAAACGAGCCTGGTTCGGTGACGTAGACCGGGAGTTGGTCGGGGTCGCGGGGCACGAGGCGTCTGGGTGGCTGGTCGCGGCGGGCGAGCAGCGCGTTGGTCTCGTCCGGCAGACACAGGCCGACCAGCGAGCAGCGCACGCATTTCGGGCTGTCCACCAGCGGCAGCGGCGCGGTGGCCCGCTCGGCGGTGCCACGCGCGTCCGCGACCAGGTCCAGAGTCCGCGAGACCCGTTCGTCGGTGAGTTCGACGGTGACGCGTTGTCGGGTCTGCGCGTAGTACAGCTCGGCGCGGTCGCACCGGTAGCCGTGTTCGCGCAACACCATGGCCTGCAGGCAGACCTGAACTTCGTCGCTGGGCCACGGTGTCCCGTCTGACTGCGGGGCGCCTTTCTTGTAGTCCACCGGCACGACCATGCCCGACTCGCCCTCGACTACGTCGAGTTTGGCGATCACGCCGAGCCGTTCGGAACTCAGCGTCACCGACCGCGCGTTGCGCAGCTCTCCCTCCTCGGGCAGCGGCGCCGCACCGGCCTCGTTGTCGACGCGGCGGTGGACCTGCCTGCCGAGGCGGGTGTCGTCGTTGTCGGCGAAGCGGCCCTCGACCCACTCCAGGTAGAACAGGCGCGGGCAGTAGACGAACTCGTTCACCATCCGCGCCGGAAGCAGGTCTGGGTCCATGTCAGCTCAGTTCGGGAGTGAACAAACCGAGCCCGAAGTGGCTCAGGTAGCCGAGTGCGATCGGGCCCGGCACCGGTGTGTCGAATCGCAGGCGCAGGAACTCCGATCTGCGGGCCTGGCCCTGGTTGGCGTCGTGGCGTTGCCGGGCGGAGGGCCGGTAGCGCCGGAACGCGGTCCATTCGCCCTCGACGGTCTCGATCTCGCAGTCGGTGCTGATTCCGCGCAGAGCAAGCTCACGTCGGACCTCGGCGGCGACGAACTCGGGCCATGCGGTGCGGCGCTTGGGATATCGGGACGGGGCGAACGGTGTGGCCGAGATCCAGGTGGAGTGCGCGGCGGCCAGTTCGGGGCAGACGTCTTCGACCAGGCCGACCCCCGATGCCCGCACGGACAGGCGCCACTTGTCGTTGATCGCGGAGAACAGCCGGGTCACCTCCAGCAGCGACTTCACTTCGTCGGCGGGCAACCGGCCCGGCACCCAGACCAGCAGCCCCGCGAGCCTTCGGTCCTCGATCAGCGGCAGGTAGTGCGCGTGGCCCTGGTCGCGCATCCGGCCCTCGGTCGACGTCGCGGTCTTGCCGCCCAGCATGGTGAGTTCGCGTTCCTCCCGCAGCCTGCCGAGTTTCGCCAGCGCGGCCTGCCGCAGCAGGTCGGTGTAGATGACGGCGTCGGTGGCAGGCGGGAGCCCGGTCTGCAGTGCGGCGAACCGCACCGCCGTGACTGTCCTGTTCGGACTCTCCGGTGCCCGGTGGGCGGATGTCAGGGCGGCGGTGCGCCGCTGGTAGGCGACCAGGTGCGTGCCGGTCGGGAACTCCAGGCCGCCCCGACGCACCTGGGCGGGGGTCGCGAGCAGGCTCGCTATCGCCAGCGGGAGTTGCGGGGCGAGAACGGAGGTCACCGTCGCGTTTTGCGCGATCGTGTCCGCCACGTCGAGCGGGACCCATTGCTCGTGCGCGTCGGGAAACCAGCCCGCCACGACCGCGCCGGTGCAGATACTGTCCGCGCGCCCGAAATAGGGGATCGACCCGGCCAGCCGCGCCAGCGCCGCCTGCTGGCCTGGCGCGAGGTCGACGGGCCAGGTGATGGCCAACTCCGCGTCCCGCTCGAACACCGCGAACGCGTCCAGGGTGCGGTCGGTGCCGTGCTTGGTGTCGGGGTAGTAGTGCCGGGTGTGCGCGATGCCGTGTCGAGGCAGGTGGAACACCGGGGGAGCGGCGAGCGCGGCGAGCAGATCGTGCACGGTGTCGGCGTCCAGTTCGGGCGCGCGGGTGCACCACACCGCATACAGCGTGCGCAGCACCCGCCACGGCGAGGGCGGCAGCTCGACGGCGCCCTCGTTGACGTGCCGGTCCCACGGGGTGGCGTGGTAGCGGCCCCACGGGAAGGTCAACACCAGGGTGGTCGGCACCGGCTCAGCCCTTCTTGCCCGAGGACCACTCGACGGTGAGGGGTTCCCCGTCGCCGAACACCTCGCCGCACTGCCCGATCAGCTCGCGCAGCCGCCCGGTCAGCTCGTCGAGCTCGGGCAGCGCCGGGCCGCGCCGTGCCTCCACTTCGGACACCACGTCGAGGTCGCACGCGGTGCGCAGCCGCAGCCCGCCGGTCAGCAGGACCCGGATCTCCCACAGCGCCAACGTTTCCAGCAGGTCCGCGACCGGCTCGGGCAGGCCGTAGGACCGCAGCAGCTCGCCATCGACCACGAACGACGCGACGATCCGCTTCGCTGTCCACTCGGTACGGTGGAACGGCACCGAGCCGTAGCCCTCGGCGGTGCCGCCGACGTCCTCGCCGAGTTGGTGGCGCACCCGGTCGGACTTGCGTCCGCCGCTGATCGCGCGCAGCACGTCGTGGGCCTCGATCACCGCCGAGGAGGCCCGGGCGAACTTCGGCTGCCCGAGCCACTCTTTGTGGGAGAAGAACACTCCGTGCACGAGGCAGAACGGGTCGAGGCCTGCGACAGCGCGGGCCATCGCGGACCGGTTCAACGGCGTGTCCTTGGCCAGTCCCAACTTTTCCTTGATCACGTCGAGCATCGGCCTACCGTCCACTGTGGCCTTGTGAACGAACGGCGACGCGAGCCGGTGCGCCTCCAAGCGGCTGGAGGTCAGGAACTCCGCCGATCCCGCCCGCACCACCCGCACCCACGGCAACCCGGCCACCGCGTCGACCGGCCGGTCCGCGGCGCTGTCCCAAGCGGTGGCCTCCAGCCGATTGGCCATCGACTGCACGGACTCCACCAACAGCGCGTCGACCTTCTGCCCGCCCTCGAACCTGGTGAAGGTGGCCGCGCCGACATCGGGGAACCCGGTCGGCTGGAATGTGCTGCCCAACACCGGGGCCAGGTCCACGTGATAGATGTGGCGGCTGTTCATGCGGGACTCTCCTGATCGGCGATGGTCGAACGAAGTGGCGGGATGACCGCGACCCGGCGCAGCGCGGCGAGGCGGTCGGCGAGGGTGGTGCGCACGAGCAGCAGCGCGGCGAGCCGCCTGCCGTCCTGGCCGCCGTGGTGCGCGGTGACGACGTGCCGGGTGCCCGCGATCCGCAGCCGGTGCGCGGCATCGCCCAGCACGGCCGTGACCCGCCCGGCGGCCAGCAACGCGGGCCACTGGTGCCCGGGCCGCAACACAGTCGGCCGTTGGGCGCCGTCGTCGCGGCGCACCGGTAGGGCGTCGGTCCCGGTGAACGGAACCAGCGGGTCGATCCCCGGGTCGCCGTGCGCGCGCCCGGCACCGGGCAGGGGTCGGTCGGAGATTCCGCGCCAGTCCACGGTGAGCAACCCGGCGAGCAGGTCCGCGGTCCGCTGCTCGTCGATCGCCGCGCCCACCAGACGACGGAGGTCGCCACCGCACAGCCGCAGTCCCTCGGCGAATCCCAGCCGCGCACCGCGCACCGCGGGGACCGCGTTATCCGTTGTGGCGCCGGGAAATCCGCGGCGCCGGGCGGCCTCGGCGAGCGCGGCGAACAGCCCGGACCCCAACGCCGCCGCCGCGCCGCCGGTCCACCGCGGTGAGCGGTCCGCGGCGTGCACCGGGGACAGCAGGGGCCGCAGCCCGCCGAGCGTGGGCGGTGCGCTCGCGTCGTGGGCAGTGGCCAGTGCCAGCGCGATACGCAGCTCGACGTCGTGGTGCGCGGCCCGCCACATCCGCGCCAGGAGCGCTTTGCCATGCGGCAGGACCAGGGGAGCGGTCACGGCGCGGACCGCGCCGGACTTGGATACCGCCTCGTGGCAGCCGCCCAGCGTGGCGAACACCTCGACCAGGTCCGTCGGCGCGTCCGAGCCCGCGTGGGTGAACAGTGCCTGCTCGACCGCCCGCACCCGCGCCGCCACCCCGGCTGGCGGGTCCGACCGCCGCACGGTGTCGAGCCAGCGATCCAGTGGCGCCAACAATGCCACGCCGCCGCGCTCAGCGACCAGAACCCGCCCGCCCGGCACCGCGAGCGGGCTCTGCCCGAGTCGGTCGACGAACACGTGCCGCTGAAACGCGTCGATCCCGCGGTCCACCCCCAGCGTGGCGACCGCGCGGGCGAAGTCGAGCCCGGACTGCGCGGGTCGGGCGTTCCACTCGGCCCGCCCCTCACCCAACAGGTGGGCCAACTCGGCGGTCGAGACCGGCGCGGACCACTCCGGCGCCCACAACTCGGCCAGCGCGCGCTCATTCGCCGCCGCCGAATCGAACCCGGCGGTGGACCCCCGCACCTGGAACGCGACCGCCGCCCGACCGTAGTCGGCGCCGTGGCGGCGCACCACGGCCGTCGCGAACAGCAACGCGCCCTCGATGAGCAGCACGAACCGCCACGGATTCCCCACCGCCCCGTCTTCCTCGGGATTGGCCACCCCGCCGGGGTTGTACTGGCCGAGCGTCTTGCGCGGCAACGGCACCGGGTCGCGGCCGTTCAACGCGGTCGACAGCCACGCTCGGCTCTGTCGATCCTCCAGAACCGACCGGCACATCTGCAGATACGTCGAGGAAAGATCCTGCCTGCCCAGATTGCCCCCCGGTGCCCAACAGCCGCGAGAACGACGGGTCTTCGTCCTGCCCGAGCGCCACCGCGGCATCCAACCAGGCGACCGCGTCATCGGGAAGTTCGTTGCGGCACAACCGAAGCAGGTCCTTCTTTCGGGATTTCTCCCACAACTCACCACCCCCACCGCCCCAGCCGCGCCGCCGCCCGACCTCCACCACCCGATCCCCGGCCAACACCGCCGTGCGCACCCGCGCCACCCGCGGGTCGTCCGACTCCCGCGCCCACCGCAGCGCGGCCTCCGCCGCCGCACTCTTGCCGTTGCCCGCGAAACCCGACCCCGCGTTCCACGGCGACACAATGGCTTCGGGCGCGAACCGTTGGAGCAGATCGGAAACCAGATCGTCCACTGTGGAATACTTGCCGCACAGGACGAACCTGCCCTGACGCCAATACCCCGCGGCCGACCCGTCGGCGAGCCGGGTCACCGCACGCAGCAGACCCAGCGACGCCAGATACCCCGCCAGCGGCGTGGTGCGGCACCCGTCGAGCGTCAACGCCGTCACCCCACACCGCCCTCGGCGCTGGCCCGCCAGTCCGCGGCGCGCACCAGAGCCTCGGCGAACGCGACCCGGAACGGCCCGAGATCGGTCCGGTCACGCAGCCGCAACGCCTTCGCTGTCAACGAGTTCTCGCCGTGCCGGGTGGCCAGAAGCGACAGCGGGCGCGCGGCGACGGTCGTGCCGTCACTGAACTCGAACGGCAAGGTGGACTCGCCCTCCCGAACTCCCAGCGTGGTGCCGAACGGTTCGCCGGAGCGCCCGCGCACGGTCAGTCGAACCTTGCCGTGGTGCGCCAACGCCAGATACGTCACCAGGTCCGGTTCCGCGATGCCGTCGAGCAACCCCGTCGACTCGTCCAACAGCAACAGCGCACTGACCAACTCATGCCGAAAATGCGGCGGACTGTGTCGCAACGGGACCCGGCTCGGCGATTTGGCCCAGGGCCCACCCGGCGGCGGAGGGTTCTCGACATTCGCCTTCTCCAGCGACGTGGCGAACGTCCCGTGAGCCTTCCCGATGTCATGGTATCGAGCGGCCAGCACAATCGCGTCCCGCTGGGCCGCACTCAAGTCCAGCCGGTCACCGAAACCGTCCAGGAGATCGGCGGCGGCGCGCGCGGTGTCATCCAGATGCGCGGCCAGCGAAACCCAGGCCCGGCCTGCGGAATGCGGATCGGTGTCCACCGCGTCCGGCACCCCCACCGCGGCGGCGCAGGGTTCCACCGGCACGGCGCTGTTCGGGTCGAACCCCCGCTCGGGCAGATACCCGCCCCTGGCCGCGTCCAACACGATCGTCGCACTCGGACGCACGTCCTCCCGCCGCGCCGCACGCCACCGCCCATCGACTTGGTCGAAGATCTTCGCCCCCGACGCGATGAGTTCGCGCACCCCCGCGATCGGCGCCGGACACAACTCACCCCGCCCCACCGCCGCCGCGTCCTCCAGACTCGCGACATCACGCCACGCCACCGTCGTGGTGTGCTCGGCCGGGTCCCGCACGAACGGACTCACATCGATGTCGTTGCCCGACAGATCAGGCGCGGTGTCGAACAGATCGAGCAGATCCCGGCGCCGTAACACCGGATGCACCGGCATGCTCACCGCGACATCCACCGCACCCAACTCCGCCCCGGTCAACGCCCGGCCCGCCAACCCCGTCAACGCCGCCGCGCTCGCCGCGAGATCAGCCGCCGCATAAGGAAGATGCGACCTGGGCCCCGCAGGCGGCGCCACCCAGAACAGCCGCGCGCCCACCGCCAACCCGTCCCGATTGCACCGGCCCGCCCGCTGCACCACCGACGGCCACGGCGCCACCTCGGTCACCAACGTGTCCGACGTGACGTCCACACCGGCCTCCAACACCTGCGTGGCCACCACAATCGTCCCAAGAGGACCGGGCTCGGCCAGCGCCCGCGCCGTGTGCCCGCGCCGGTCGTCCGCCCGGAACCGCGAATGCAGCAACACCAACTCGGCCCCGCCGGACTCCTTCGCCAGCGCGGCATGCACATCCATCGCCCGCTCGACGGTGTTCAGCACCACCAGAGTCCGCGTCCCAGGCCGATGCTCGCGGATCACCCGTTCGGCCAGCACCCGTGGATACCGCCGCGTATCCACCCCGTCCAGATCCAGCTCGCGAACCGTCCGTGCGGCGTCCAACCGAACCCGCAACGCCTCGGTCACCTCGGTATCCGCGATGTCGAGCACCTCAAGATTTCGGGTAAAGTCCACTGTGGACAACCGGTTCGTGTCCACTGTCGCCGACATCCACATCGACCGACACGGCAACGCAGCACCCAACGACTCACGCAAACCCTGCAACTGCAACGAAGTCGGCAGCCCCGGCCCCATCAACTGCACCTCGTCGAACACCCACTGCGTCCCCGCGTGCAGGAGCCCGAAACTCATCGGCCAACCCGCGCGGCCCTCGGCGTAGCCACGCATCAGGAGGCGGGACAACACCATGTCCTGCGTACCCACGAAGATCGCATCCCGATCCGGCCCGGTCTGCCACGACCGGTCACCCAGATCCTCGCCCCCCATCAGCACATGCAATGGCACCTCGACCCCAAGATTGCCCAACCACCGCCGAATCGCCGACACCGTCTGCTCGACCAGGCTGCGCTGCGGCAACACCACCGCCAACCGGTGCGGCGTGTCCCCCGGGTGCGTATTGCGACGGAAGAGCCACGGCAACACCGCCGCCAACGTCTTCCCAGTACCAGTCGGCGCCCGCAGCACGTCCGGCAGACCGCGCTCAGCAAGCAACACCTGATACGGATACGGGCACACGCCGACCCCCGTGAACGGGTCGGCAGTGGCCCTCATGGCGAAGTCGGTGAAGTCCATCGCCGATGAAGTCACCATCTCGACTCCATCCGTTACAGAATTTGTCATCAATCGTCGACTTTGTCCCAATTGAAGGGTTCGCGGTGAGCACCGTAGTCTGCCGAGCCAGCGATGCCCGGCGGCAGCCCAATGAGGTAGGCGAGAGCCTGTGATGAGCCGAACCTCTGCTGTTGGCGGGGGTCGCCCGGGCTCCGCAACGAAGGTGCAGGCGTTGGACTTCCCCGCCGATCCGGCGCTTGCTCGCAGCTTCTCGGAGCGCACGCCCGGCGGTCTGACCCTGACCCGGCGACCCCACGTCAGCACCGGCAAGGTCACACCCCACTCGCCAGGCCACGTACCCCAAGATCAACGCGAGCGGTCAGGTCCGACCTCCAACCCCGGGGACCGCTCGCACCCAGGTCAACACCACAAAACCACCACAACCCACCACCCGCGCCACCCCCACGACGATCACCCTCGCGGACCGC
>NZ_JBQTHF010000095.1:0-11109 GCF_052390155.1 Actinokineospora sp.
GGGGGCGTCCAACACGGGGGGGGGGGGGGGTGTGTTGGTGTCCGCCCTGCGCGGCGCGGCCGCGACGATCATGGCGGCGACCGGCCGGACCGTTCCGTCCAATGTGGAGGTTTCACGGTCCCCCGCGTTCCTCGACCCGACCAAGGCACCGCGCAACGCGAAGGTGTTCCTCGACTCGATCCCGACGATCCGCGCCACCCCGGCGGTATCCACCTGGCCGGAGATCGAGGACGTGGCGAACGGCATCCTGGAGAACGCCTTGTACTACGGCCACCAGCCCCGGGATGTGGCCCGCGAACTGGACGAGCAGACCCGGCCGCTGTTCGAGCGCGGCCGATGAGCGAGCTTGCGAGCGGGCCACTGTCACAGCGCGACCGCGCGGGGGCATCGTGACGTACGGGCTGGAACTGGACGACGTGCGCGCGGCGCACGGCGGTGCGGAAACGCTGCGTGGCATCGAGTTGGCCATGCCGGAGGGTGAGCTGCTGGTGCTGCTCGGCCCGTCCGGCGCCGGGAAGTCCACGCTGCTCCGGGTGATCGCGGGCCTGCACCCCGCGGCGGGCGGCGTCGTGCGGATCGCCGGTCGGGACGTCACCGCGCTGAGTCCCGGGCAGCGCGACGTCTCGATGGTGTTCCAGTCCTTCGCGCTGTTCCCGCACCTGAACGTGATCGAGAACATCGCGTTCGGCTTGCGGGTGCGGGGAATCGGCCGGGTGCGGGCGCGTGAACGGGCCGAACAAGCGGCCGCGATGGTCGGCTGCGAACGGGTGCTCACCCGGCGGCCGGACCAACTCTCCGGCGGTGAACGGCAACGGGTCGCGCTGGCCAGGGCGCTGGTCCGGGAACCGGCGCTGTTCCTGCTGGACGAGCCACTGTCCAATTTGGACGCTGAACTGCGGGTGCGAACCAGGGTGGAACTCAGGGCCTTGCACGACCGGGTCGGCGCGACCATGGTGCACGTCACGCACGACCAGACCGAGGCACTCGCCCTCGGCGACCGGATCGCGGTGCTGCGGGACGGCCGGATCGAACAAGTCGGTACCCCGGACCAGATCTGGCGGCAGCCCGCCACGACGTTCGTGGCCGGTTTCGTCGGGTCCCCGGCGATGAACTTCCTGCCCGGCGACGGCCCGTGGCGGGTGCCCGGCAGGCCGGGCCACCGGATCGGCGTCCGCCCGGAAGCGGTGCGCCTGGCCCCTTCCGGCACCGGCCTGACCGCGATCGTGACCGGGGCGGAGGTGATCGGCGAGGACGCCTGGGTGCGGCTGCGGATCGGCTCCCACCCGCTCGTCGCGCGGGTGCAGGCCAGTGCCCGCCCGGAGACCGGCGCGGAGGTGGTGGCGAGCGCGCCCGACCACGACCTGCACGTGTTCGACGTCGACGGCAAGCGAGTGTCCTAAGTGGATAGCCGGAGACAACTCGCCCTGATGCTGGCGCCCTACCTGATCGGCCTGCTGCTCCTGGTGCTCGGCCCGGCTCTGGTCACCTTCGCGCTGGCGTTCGCCGACTACGACCTGATCGGCGCCGCGCGGTGGATCGGTTTCGCGAACTTCGCCGAGCTGGCAACGAGTCCCGCGTTCCACGCCGCCCTGTCCAACTCCCTGACCTTCGCCGCCGTCGCCATCCCGCTGCGCCTGCTGCTCGCGCTCGGACTGGCCCTGCTGCTCTACCGGCGCGCCCCCGTCGTGGGGACTGCCAGGACCGCGGTCACCCTGCCCACGGCGGTGCCGGAGGTCGCGTACGGCCTGCTGTGGCTGTGGCTGTTGAACCCGATGTACGGGCCGATCAACCAGATCCTGCGTTCCTTCGCCGAGCCGGACTCGATCCCCAACTGGCTCACCGACCCGACCGACGCCCGCGCGGGGATCGTCCTGATGAGCCTGTTCACCATCGCCGAGACGTTCGTGGTGCTGCTCATCGCGCGCCGCGCGATACCGACGCAGGTGTACGAGCTGGCCGCGATCGAGGGCGCCACCGGCCGGTACCTGCTCCGCCGGGTGACCCTGCCACTGATGGCCCCCGTGCTCGGCCTGCTGCTGCTGCGCGACACGATCCTGAGCTTCCAGTTCTCGTTCGTCCCCGCGCTCGTGGTCACCGAGGGCGGCCCACCACCTTACGCGACGACATACCTGCCACTGTTCGTCTACCGCAACGCTTTCGAGTACCTGCGCTACGGCTTCGCGGCGGCGGCGACCCTGGTCATGCTGCTGTGCACCGCCGCGGCCGTGTTCCTCCAGTGGCGCCTGATCCGCCGCTACCGCTCCCGCTACGGGTGGTAGGCGGTCACCGCGCCGGGCCCGATGACCAGCGCCGTACGCGGCGCCCGGTGGCAGTGCGTAGATTCCCACTCATGACCGCGCGACCCCGTCCCGGCATGACATCGCAGCAGGCCGAGACGGGCCGCGACCCGGCAGCCGCCCTGCTCGATTCGAGCTGGTGGGCGCCAGGTTTGGCGCTGCACGAGCGGCAGATCGCCGCGCGGACGGACGCCGTCGCCGAGGGGGCCCGCGAGCGAGTCGCGGCCTGGCGTGCGGGCTACGGCCCCGACGGCCGGTTCGACCAGCGGCTGGCCGCCGCCGGGCTCGACGAGGCCGCGCTGCTCGACCTGCTGGCCGAGTCGCCCGCCGACCTCGCCTGCCGGGTCGCCCGGCCCGCGTGGGCGGACACGGTCGAGCGGGCGCTGCCTGCCGCGGCACCGCGGCCGTCGGACGCGGTGGACTGGCGGGCCGCGTTCGCCTTGGCACTGCGGCCGTTCGTCGCCGACGCCCGCGCCGACCTGGCCAAGCGGGTCGTACTGGACGGCTGCCAAGTCGACGGGATCGCGGACGGGTTCGCCGACCGGCTGAGCAGGCACCTGGTCAGGATCGCGACCCGGGCACTGGCGCACGAACTGAACCAGGGGCAGGCGGGCACCGATCGGTTGTCCGACTTCGTCCGAAGACTCACCGCGCCCGCCGGGCTGGCCGCGCTGGTCACCGCGTACCCCGTGCTGGCCAGGTTGCTCGGCCAGGCGAGCCGGTTCGCCACCGACGCGGCCGTCGAGCTGCTGACCAGGTTCGCCGCCGACCGGACCGAGATCGTCGACACGCTGCTCGGCGGTGTGGACCCCGGCGCGCTCGTCGCGGTTCGGACCGGCCTCGGCGACGCGCACCGGCGGGGCCGGTCGGTGGCCGTCCTGTCCTTCGCCGACGGACGCCGGGTCGTCTACAAGCCGCGCGATCTCGGCGCGCACGACCGGTTCGGCACGCTGGTGCGCTGGCTGAACCAGGCGGTGCCGGGACTCGACCTGCGCACGGTCACCGCGGTGGTCCGCTCGGGGTACGGCTGGCTGGAGTTCATCGAGGCCGGGCCGGTGCCGGACCTCGACGCCGCCGACCGGTTCTACCGCAGGCAGGGCGCGCTGCTCGTGCTGCTGCACGCCGCGCACGCCGGGGACATGCACTACGAGAACGTGATCGCGTGCGGCGAGCACCCCGTGCTGATCGACCTGGAGACGCTGTTCCACGCCACGCTGAGCGCGTCGAGCGACGCGGTGGACCCGGCGGCCAGGATGCTCGCGGAGTCGGTGCAGCGGACCGGGCTGCTGCCGGTCGTGGTCGTGGGCGAGAGCGGCGCGCTGGACGTGTCCGGCCTCGGCGGCGACCGCGGGCAGCCTGCCCCGTACACCGTGCCCGACTGGGAACTCGCGGAAACCGGCGAGCTGCGCCAGATCCAGTGCACCATCACCTTCCCGGGCGCGCTCAACCGGCCCCGGCTGGGCAAGCGCGAGATCGACGCGGCGGACCACGAGCGGGCCCTGCTGGACGGGTTCCGGCTGGCCTACGACGCGGTCCTGCGGCACCGGTCCGCGGTCCTCGACCTTCTCGACGCCTGCGCGGACATCGAGGTGCGCGTCGCCGTCCGGCATTCCCGCGGCTACGCGACGCTGCTCGCCGAGTCCACCCGGCCGGAGCTGCTGCGGGACGCGCTCGATCGGGACCGGGCGCTGGATCTGCTGTGGACGGAGTCCGCCCATCACCCGGCGCACTGGCGGCTCGTCCGGCACGAGCAGGCCGACCTGTGGGCGCACGACGTCCCGCTGTTCACCGCCCGCCCCGGGTCGGCGGACCTGTGGACCTCGGCCGGGCAGCGGCTGCCCGACCTGCTCGACCGGCCGGGCCTGCACAGCGCCGTGGCCAAGGTGCGCGCGATGAGCGAGGTGGACCGCCGCGACCAGGAGTGGATCATCTCGGCCGCGCTCGCCACCCGGCGGCCCGCGGGCGAGCACCGCGGCGCGGGCCCGGTGCCGGAGCCGCTGGCGGGCACCGCCGCGCCGCCCGAACGGCTGCTGGCCGCGGCCTGCGCGCTGGCCGACCAGATCGTGGCGCGGACCCTGGCCGAGGGCGACCGGGTGAACTGGCTGGGCCTGGAACTGGTCGACGACCGGCAGTGGATGGTGCTGCCGATGGGGGCGGGCCTGGCCAACGGCTACGTCGGCGTGGCCCTGTTCCTCGCCCAGCTCACCGAACTCAGCGGGATCGCCCGCTACGGCGAGGTGGCGCGGCGCGCGCTGAGCGCGGTGCCGCGGATGTTCGCCCCGCTCGCCGCCCGACCCGACCTGGTGGCCGCGGTCGGCTGCGGCGGGTTCCACGGCTTCGGCGGCATCGCCTACGGCCTGGCCCGGCTGACGACCCTGCTCGCGGACGACGAGCTGCGGGGCTGGACGCGGACCGCGGTCGAGCTGGCCACGACCGCGGCGTCCGCGCCGGGTCAGCCGGGCCTGGCCACCGGCTACGCGGGATGTCTGGCGACGATGACCGCGGTGCACGCCGAACTCGGGTTGCCGGAGGCCGCGCGACTCGCCCAGGGCTGCGCGGACGGGCTGGCCGAGTTGGTCGTCGGCGCCCACGGCGCGCTCGCGCCGACACCGGGTTTCGCCGACGGCACCGCCGGAATCGGCTGGGCGCTGGGCCGCTACGCCACGTCCGGCGGCGGGCCGCGGCACGCCGAAGCCGCGCGCCTGGCCCTGGCAGGCGCGCTGTCGGCAGGCACCGAGAACGCCGGGCACGGCTGGTGCGCCGGGACCGCGGGGCTGGCCATGGCGCGGGCGGGCTCGCCCGACCTGGTCGCCGACGATCCGGCCACGCGCCTGCTCGATGATCGTCCCGTGCTGCGCGACCTCAGTCTCTGTCACGGTGAGCTCGGGATCGCCGAGGCGATGATCACGCCGACGGCGACCGACGCGGGCGCCGAGCGCATGGCCGCGGCCCGGCGCAGGCGTGCCTGCCTGATCCTGGACGCGATCAACCACTACGGCGCGCCCTGCGGGCCACCCGGCGGGGTGTCCACCCCCGGTCTGCTGACCGGGCTGGCCGGCATCGGATACGGGCTGCTGCGGCTCGGGTTCGCCGAGCGGGTGCCGTCGGTGCTCCTGCTCGAACCGTCACGATCAACCGCGGCCTGACTCCACTCAGCCCGGGCGGCGCACGAGCAGGGCGTCGCCGATGTAGCCGTCGACCAGGTACTGGAACTGCAGGTCGTCGCGGGTGCGGGTGAGCACGATGGTGCCCTGGACCGTGCAGTTGCCCGCGTCGTTGTCGGTGATCAACTCGGTCAGGGTCAGCACCTGGACGGTCGCGTTTGTCAGCGTCCAGGTGCCCGTGCAGTCCAGCTTCGGGGTGGCGGTGTCCCAGTCCGTGCGGTAGGCGACCTCGTGGGTGCCGTTCTCCCGCAGGGTGACCCGCATGTGGTAGTCCCCCGCCAGCGCCGCCGGGATCTGGCGCACCGGCTCGCGCGACTCCCAGTCGCCCGCGAAGCCCTCCGGCAGCGGCGCGGCCTGGCCGCACTGCCGCTCGGTGAACACGCCTTCCTGCGTCCGGCCCGGAAACGGGCCGTGCGGTCCGCGGAAGTTCTTCGGCCCGGGCTCGCCCCACCTACCGCGGTAACCCCACCACGGCTGGCCGTCGACCGGACGCGCGTCGGACCAGGTCCGCCAGGGGGTGCCCGCCGAAGTGGTGTCGATGCCGCCCCGGTGGCCGAAGTTGCCCTTGCTCGGGTACGACCCGTGCGCCCCCAGCGCCGAGAACACGACCGGGTGCCCCTCGACCAGGCCGAGGTCGGCCCACGGCACCACGCAGGTGGGCTCCTCGTGCTTCCAGAACGTCACCGCGACCGGCTCGTCCCCGCGGACCTGCACGGCGATCCGCTCCCAGTCGCCCTCGTGCTTGTTGAGGTAGTCGTTGTAGCCGTAGAACAGCCAGTACACGTAGGCGACCAGGCCCGACCCGTCCTCGTGCCGCTCCCAGTACGTCGGCGCCCCCGGTCCGTCGCCGCGGCGGGCGTCGTCGTCGAGGTCGAGGTAGAAGCCCAGCGACGAACGCACTGTCGGCACGTCGTCGGCGGTGCCGTACTCGGTGCCCTCCTCGTGCACGCAGGTCAGCCGTTCGGTATCGACGGGCTGCGGGAACGCGCGGTGGCGGTACTCGCCGCGGGCCAGCCGCGCGGGGTCCACCTCGGCGGCGACCGGCTCCTTGTCGTCGTCGCACTGGTCGCCGTGGTCGAACCAGAGCTGTGATCGCGCCACGAACGTGGTCGCGTCCATCGGGCCGTGGCCGTCGCCGTTGGCGAGCCACACCATCGGCGCGAACCTGGCCGCGTCCGCCGCCGCCGCCGGGCTCGACGGCCGCGCCGTCGTCACCGGGTCGGGCAGCCCCTCCTCGCATCCGGTCGCCGCCAACGCCAGCACCGCCAGCGTCGCGGGCACTCCCGTACCCCGCCATCCCCACCGCACGCTATCGCCCCCATCAGTCACCCCCGACCATAGCGGGCGGGACCGACAGCCACCGCCGAATCCCGGCGGGTGCCCGGTCGAGCCTCGGCCGGGCACCCGCCCGGGACCCGCTAGATCCCGTGAACCTGTTCGGCCTGCGGACCCCGCTGCCCCTGGGTGACCTCGAACTCGACTCGCTGGTTCTCTTCGAGATTGCGGAATCCTGACCCCTGGATGGCCGAATAGTGCACGAACACATCCGGGCCGCCCTCGTCCGGGGAGATGAACCCGAACCCCTTCTCACCGTTGAACCACTTGACCGTGCCCTGCGCCATGTGCGTACTCCTCGTCGCCGCGGCGCCGCTGCGCCGCCCGGTGTCCAGCATTCCCGAAACCGGGAAACCGGACCACCCGGACTGCGAAACAGACCGCCCGCACGATGCGCGCTAGGTTGAGGTCCATGGCGGCGGGCAAGAGCAAGACTCCCGCGGTGGAGCTCGAAGTCGGGGAGCATACCGTGCGGATCTCCAGTCCTGACCGGGTGTACTTCGCGGCACGCGGCGAGACCAAGCTCGACCTTGCCCGCTACTACCTCAGCGTGGGCGACGGGATCGTGCGGGCGCTGCGGGAGCGGCCGTGCATGCTGCACCGCTTCCCCGACGGCGTCGCGGGCCAGAAGGTGCACCAAAAACGGGTTCCATCCGGCGCGCCGCCATGGCTGGAGACGGTGCGGGTGCACTTCCCGCGCTACGGCAGGCATGCCGACGAGTTGTGTGTCACCAAGCTCGCCGACATACTCTGGGCAGTGCAGATGTCCACTGTGGAGTTTCACCCGTGGAACTCCCGACGCGCCGACACCGAACGCCCCGACGAGTGGCGCATCGACCTGGACCCGATGCCGGAGTGCGGATTCGATACCGTGCGCCGGGTCGCGCACGTGGCCAACGAGGTGCTCGACGAGTTGGGCGCCACCGGGTGGCCGAAGACCTCCGGCGGCCGCGGCCTGCACGTGTACGTTCGGATCAGTCCTGAGTGGACCTTCACCGACGTACGCCGGGCCGCGCTCGCCTTCGCCCGCGAA
Source organism: Actinokineospora sp. (assembly GCF_052390155.1). Lineage (NCBI taxonomy): Bacteria > Bacillati > Actinomycetota > Actinomycetes > Pseudonocardiales > Pseudonocardiaceae > Actinokineospora > Actinokineospora sp. The sequence goes on from NZ_JBQTHF010000095.1 coordinate 7,830, forward strand.
ATCGAGCGGCGGGCACCGGACGAGGTGACGACGACTTGGTGGCGAAAGGACCGCGATCCGCGCACGCTGTTCGTGGACTACAACCAGAACGCCCGCGACCACACGATCGCCTCCGCGTACTCCGTGCGCGGCGTCTCCGAGGGGACGGTGTCCACCCCGATCACCTGGGCCGAGATCGACGACGTCGACCCGCGCGAGTTCACCATCGCCACCGTGCCCGCCCGCTTCGCCGAACTCGGCGACCTGCACGCGGGCATCGATGACGCGGTGTTCTCGCTGGAACCGCTGCTGGAATGGGCCGCACGGGACGAGCGCGCGGGCACGCCCGACCCCGGCGATCCGAACGCGGCAGGCTGATCACCCATGCGATTGCTGGTGTTGGGTGGGACCGCGTTCGTCGGCCGGTCGGTGGTGACGGCGGCGGTGGACAGCGGCTGGTCGGTCGCCACGTTCAACCGCGGCCGAGGCACCTGGGCGCACCCACTGGCCGACCAGCTGACCGGCGACCGCCTCCACCCGGCCGACCTGGAAGTGGTGCTGACCGGCGGCCGATGGGACGCGGTGGTCGACACCTGGTCCGGCGCCCCGCGCGTCGTCCGGGACAGCGCGGATGCGCTGGCCGGGCACGCGGACCGATACCTGTACGTCTCCAGTCGGGCGGTCTACGCTCCCCCGCCGCCCCGGGACATGGACGAAACCTGCCCGACCGTCGACGCGGCAGCAGACGCTGAGGCGATCGGATACCAGCAGGACAAACGGGGTGCGGAGATCGCGGTCGAGACCGCGTTCGGCGACCGGGCGGTGCTGGCCCGCGCCGGCCTGATCCTCGGCCCACACGAGGACGTCGGCAGGCTGCCACACTGGCTGCTGCGAATCGAGCGCGGCGGGGAAGTCCTCGCACCCGGCCCACCGGATCTGCCGGTCAGGTACATCGATGCCCGCGACCTGGCCACCTGGCTGCTCGACGCAGCCGAGAACGGCGTTTCCGGCCCGGTCAACCTGGTCAACCGCGCCGATCACACAACCATGCGAACCCTGCTGACCGCCGCCATCACCGCGACCGGCGGCAACGCGGAGTTGACTTGGGTCGACCCGGCGGCAATCGAGGCCGCGGGCATCGACCGGCGAACCGAACTGCCCGGCTGGATCCCACCCGACCCCGAATTGGCCGGTCTGATCTGGACCAACGTCGACCGCGCCCACGCCACCGGCCTCCGGTGCCGACCCGTTGCGGACACCGTCGCCGACACGTGGGCCTGGCTGGTGGCGGCGAACCGGACGCCACCGTCCCCACCCCCCGGCCACCCGCCCCTGGGCCTCGACCCCGCCAAAGAACGGAAAACCCTCACCGCCTGGCACCGATCCAGAACGCCCACCGATACCTGACCAGCCCTGATCGCGACGCTACGTGCTCTGCGGTTGCGTGGCCGGGACGCCGAGGTCGGCGAGCAGGGCGCGGATTCGGCGTTCGATCTCATCGCGGACCGGGCGGACATCGGCGACGGACTTGCCCGCCGGGTCGTCCAGGGCCCAATCCAGGTAACGCTTGCCAGGGAACACCGGGCAGGCATCGCCGCAGCCCATGGTGATGACGACGTCGGCAGCGCGGACGATTTCGTCGGTCCATGGTTTGGGGAATTCGGCGGTGATGTCGATGCCGCGTTCGGCCATGGCGGCGATGGCCGACGGGTTGATCTCGTGGCCGGGTTCGGAGCCGCCCGACCAGGCCAGGGCGCCGTCGCCGGCGAGGTGTCGGAAGAAGCCGAGGGCCATCTGGCTGCGACCGGCGTTGTGGACACAGAGGAACAGCACCACTGGCCTGCCGTCCTGGTCGTGGCCCTCCACCCGGGCCAGCGCCTTGAGCCGCTGGCGGGCGAAGCGCTCGGCCAGCAGCGGCAGGAAGCGCGGAATCGTGCTGTGCGTGGCGAACTGGTCGTAACTGGAGTGCAGGAACCGGTCGATGGTCTCGGCGCCGAAGATCCCGTCGAAGTCGCCCCGCAGGCGGGTGGCGGCGGTCCGCAGGGCGAGTTGCTGGTCGATGCTCATGTCGGCGCGGCGGAAGGTCTCAGGCATCGGTTTCTCCAGAATGGTGGACGGCAGGCGCCAGCCGGTCGACCCGGTCGGCGAGGTCGCGCAGGGCGTGGTCGAACGCCGCTCGCGTGCCGACCCGGGCGGGGTCGGGCACCGACCAGTGCAGCCGGTCGGTCGCCCGGGAACCGAGCCGCTCGTGCGCGTTGTCGCACACGGCGACCACCAGGTCGTCGGGCAGGAGTACGTCGTCGACGTGCGCGGTGTGCGACAGCGACAGGCCGTGTCCCCGCGCGGCGGCGGCGGCGAGCGGGTGGACGCGCCCGGCAGGCTCGGTCCCGGCAGACGCGGTCGGCACCGCGCTGCGCCGCATCCACAGCGCTGCGGCCAACTGCGAGCGCGCCGAGTTGTGCGTGCACACGAACACCACCCGAGGCGCCCCGCGCACCCGGGCGGGCACCAGGTCTGCCAGGGCGCGCGTCCGCAGCCGCAGGTATGACCGCCGACGGTCCCCCTCGGACCGGGACCGGTCGACCAGACCCGCCTGTTCGAGCAGTTTCACGTGGTGGGCCAACAGGTTGCTCGGCAGACCCAGCGCGCGCCCGATCTCGCCGGGCGAGCTGTCGCCGAGTAGGAGCCGGTCGACGATGGCCAAGCGCGCGGGCTCGCCGAGCGCCGCGTGCCGCCGCGCCCGGTCCACCGTCGCGGAAGACCACTCACTGTTCATTGAGTCAATGATGGCTGACTTAACCCGGACTCGTCAATGCGCCGCGTATCACCGGGCCGACCTGGGTCCTCTGCCAACTACCACTCGGGCATCGAGGAAGGCGACACCATGCGATACGGACTCACCCCCGCCCAGCACCACGTCTGCGATCCCGAAAGCGCTTGCCAGGTGCCGCCGTCACCGCGCGCGCTGGCGCAACTCCAGGCGCGGTTCCTGGAACTGAGGGCCGCGCGGCGACTGCCGACGACGCTGACCTTCGACCAGTACTACTGGGTGTGGCGGTCCGGGCGGCGCGGCGAGAGCCTCGTCGGCCTGGACGACGGCGCCATCGCACCGGGATCCGGCGCCGACCGGCAACTGATCACCAGGCCGCGCACGCCACTCAAGGGCGTCGTGCGCACCATCGTGGGGGGGGTGGGGGTCCCCCCCCCCCACCCCCCCCCCAACCCCCGTCCCCGCGAAAACGACGCCCAGTTTTTGAGCACCCACACAATAACCCCCGGGCGCAAGCGCGCCAACAAACCC